>JBQTKC010000292.1:0-8488 GCA_052386575.1 Beijerinckiaceae bacterium | reverse complement strand
GAGACTATAAAATTGACATGATTATAAATAAGGAGAGGAATGATGAAATTGGGAAGCCGGAGCGCCCTCGCTGGGACGAGCACATAGAACCGTTCGGCGTTCACCTCCGTCTACAGCGGCCGGTCTTGATCCTGGCGCCAAGCGGGGAGGAGTTTGTCGAGAGCGCAAGGATCGATGACCGCGCCGGACAAAATATGGGCGCCGAGTTCAGCTCCCTTTTCGATGACCGCGACCGAAACTTCGGGTTTTAGCTGCTTGAGGCGGATCGCTGCGGCAAGGCCCGCGGGGCCGGCGCCAACGATCACGACATCGAAATCCATGCTTTCGCGCGGGGGCAATCTCAATCCTGTCTCGGTCATGGTGGTTTATTTGGTAGTGTCTCAGTTCGAATTTAACTTCCGAATATATTCTCTTGCCGCTTGTCGGGCTGGCTCTAATCGTTCGTCCCGCACCGCATCGACCCCTTTTAGGGCGAAGGTCAAAACAAAGACGAAGAACATGCCTCCGGCTAGTTCCGGCATATCGCCCCAGCGGTGGCCTATCAACTTCTGAACAAAATGTTGCGCTCCACCACCCGCGAACAGTGCGCCGACGACGGACCCTACGGCGCATGCTAACTCATATGCAGTGATGTAGGGAACCTCCTTGCCGTGCTCATCCCGGAGTAAAGTGTATTTGTTTTTGTAAAACATGGCGTGTGCCAGCGTAAGACACTACCGAAACCGGGTAGTGCGTCGCGATTGAGGCGGTACTATTTTCGAATAGGTATCTGATGAATCTGAGACTGCATGCTGTTAAGTTGCTCAGGGGTCATGCTTTTAGCCCGCGCTACGCCGCCCTTTTTTTCCAAGAGCCTTTGCGGCAGGGTCTTTGCCGTCGTCAGGAATAGTTTCTTCGATCTCGCCGGCCAGTACACGCATGACGTGAAAGGCGTTGCCGATCACTTCGGCTGGGCGTTTCTCGCCTTTAGGGCCTGTGGGCATATTTGCAGTTTTCCAAATCACGGCTGCCGATACCGTAACCGTCTTCCGTCATTACCAAGGTCGCCACAGCGATACCTCTGTTTTCCATAGTTTCCTCGGCGCTGGCCACAAGCCTGGCAATCGCCGCTTCCTTCCCTTCAGCGGACGCGAACGAGTAGCTCTCCAGGTTCCGGTCGAGATGGCCTCTTTCCACCAAATTTCCGACGTATTGCGGCACGCGTACCTCCTGCTTTGCAATAAGAATAGCACAAAGACGGAGCGGTGCGAACCCGCGTCAAGGGGTCCAAATTTCAAAGTGAGACACTAACGGTTTTTTTTTGGTCCCCGCGTGGCCGCAACTCTGCAGAAAGTCCCGTGCCTCGTCCTCGTTTAAGTCCCCGGCGCTTTAAGATTGATTGACGATTTGGGAACAATAACATACACGCAAACCGGCCAAAAGGAGTGAACGAGCCGGAACCAAGCCTGCTACAAGGACTGCAATCGTATACGATGGAGTTTTGAACTTCAATCGAGCCAGGATAGAGTCAAGGGGCAACCCCGCGGCTTATTTCCCGCATGGGTTTGGGGCCTCCACCAGGATGGACGCAAAGCCGGTTCTGACGATGATTGAAGGTTTGACCGGACTGTTGCGCTGGTACGCGGACATGGGCGTCGATATCGCCATCGACGATGCTCCGCACGACCGCTTCGCCGAAAGCCGCGCCAGCACTGGCGTTCCCGCGGAATTGCGCGGCCTCTCCGCTACGCCGGCAGAGACCATCGCTACAAGCCGCCGTGTCATGCGGGAGCCTGGTCCGGCGCTTCCCCCCGAGGCCATCGCGGCAAGCGCGTGGGACCAGGCAGCCGCCGCACAAAACCTCTCCGATCTCCGCGAAAAACTTTCGCACTTCGAAGGCTGCGGCCTAAAAGCAACCGCGACAAGGCTTGTTTTTGGCGATGGCAATTCCAGCGCGGAGGTTATGTTCGTTGGCGAGGCGCCCGGCGCCGACGAGGACCGCGAGGGTGTGCCGTTCGTCGGCCGCGCCGGCCAATTGCTCGACAAAATGCTGGCCTCGATCGGGCTCGACCGCGGAAAAGTCTATATCGCCAATGTCGTGCCTTGGCGGCCGCCTGGAAACCGCACCCCGACGCCGCTTGAAACGGCGGCGTGCTTGCCCTTTACCCGCCGCCAGATCGAGCTCGTCGGTCCCAAAATTCTGGTCTGCCTCGGCGCGGCGTCGGCGCAAACTCTGCTTGGGGCCATGGAGGGCATCATGCGCATGCGCGGACGCTGGTTTTCCTATCCGGCGGGCAGCACGGAAATCCGGGCGCTCGCCATGCTGCATCCCGCTTTTCTCTTGCGTCAGCCGGCGCACAAGAAGCTCGCATGGCAGGATTTGCGGATGCTTGCCAAGGAACTGAATAAAATTACCTGCTGACGCTCGTAGGTATTCAATCCGGAAATTTTATGTTTTGGCCTCTTGCCGTATCTCGCAAATTTTATCGGTCCGCTCGTTGGCGGGACCGATGGGCCGGGCTTGTTTGAGAGCGCGGCGGGCGAGGCGAAAGTGCTTGAGGTCCATACCGCAGCGCTGGAATCTATCCGCGATATCTGGCTCAATTTTTTTGCTGATTCAATATCGGAATTGTCTCTGCCGGTATCCCCTTTTTCAGCTTCGCGACACCGCGGCCATAGGGAGGCTGCAAGGTTCGGGTTGCGCCCCCGGCCATGGCGTCGTCACCTATCGCCTTTTCGAGCGTGCTCATTTTAGATAAACAAAAGCGCGGCTGTCGCTTGTATCAGCACCGCAGGGTTGTGCAGAGGCAATCACAGATTGCAGTCCGCTATCGCCTCTCGCAATTACGGCTCGCATTCGCCGGCCTGCGCTTTCTTGGCTGGCTCTTGCAGTTTGGCCTTGTCTTGCTCGGTCAAGGAGACGGGGCAGGCGGGCGCGAGAATGCTATCAATGAGTCTCGATGCATAAGGCCCGGTATCGGCAATGCGACCCGTTTCGACAAGCCGTTGCACGATGTAGGAGGCGGACGTATCGCCAGAGCAGACCAGCTTTTTGAGTTCATCCGCCAAAGCTTTCTGATATGCGTCGTCATTGGCCGCCCGCCCTTTTTCGAGTGCGGGGATCTGGCTCGCTTCGGGGTTACCTTCACCCGGGTCCAATTTCTTGATAAGGTCAAGCGCGGGGTCACGTTGTATGCCTGCTGGCAATTGCTTATCCATGTACGTCCTGAGGCCGTCAAAGTCAGGCTTTGAAAATGCCTTTGTGTCCAAACTATCTTGCAAAACATCGGCCAACGATTCATCCTTGAAGTGCGTGCGCCACACTTTCGCTGCTCGCAAATTTGTTGCACGCATATGTGTGTCTACATTTGTGTCAACAACTTTCGGTCCGGCAAAATCCGCGCCCTGGAGCTTCGCGCAACGGAGCGAAGCGCCCTGGAGATGCGCCTGGGAGAGGTTCGCGCCCTGGAGTTGCGCCTTGTCAAGCTTCGCACCCTGAAGCCGCGCGTTGTTAACCAACGCGCCCTGCAGCTCCGCCTTCTCGAGCGACGCGCCCTGAAGCCACGCATTGTCAAGCGACGCGCCCAGAAGCTTCGCCTGCGAGAGGTCCGCGCCCTGAAGCTGCGCCTGATAGAACCAGGTGCCTTGAAGCTTTGCGTTAAAGAGCGACGCGCCCTGCAGGTACGCTTCCCTGAGATCGGCCTTGCGCAAATCGGCGAAATAGAAAATAGCGCCTTCGAGGTGGCGCCCGCGCAGGCTCAATGTTTGCTTGACTGAACCAAGCTTCTGATCGTCGATCTTCACGGCTTCGAGCGCGTCGAACTCCGGAAGAATGAGCGTATTCGAAAAGAGGCTCCTGCGCCGCCGCGTCACATTATCGACAGCGCCATTGAACAAAAGATCGTGGAACGAGGTCGGTGTCGATAAAGGATTACCTTTCTCGTTCTTTGCTCCGAGCAATTCCGTCACAGGATTTGGCGGAATCCACTGCCTCGTGCCGATGTGCTCATCCAGCCATTCGCCGGGAAATGTTGCCGCGGTGAACACAAGGCCAATCGGGACCAAACAGGCGGTGAGCGCGGCAATGTAACGGCCCGCCAAGGCCAACCCGGCCGGCCAACCCTTGCCCCTACGTTGGAGACGCCACATCATGGTGCTCCTGCCATCGAGCACGGCTGGCCAAAGCAGCCACAGAAGTATCACGTCGATGACGACGGCAAAGCGCTGCACCCATGTGATCCACGAGAGGTGATAGGGCAAGAATTGTGCCTGGATCAGAAGCAACAAGAGAACCGGGCCAATGACGAGAGTGATCCAGGCGATCGCCTTCAAGAGGAGCCCGACACCACCTTTGCGAATGTCGCTTGGCCCGGCGAGAAATTGCACGAAAATATTGCTCGGGAGCTGCCGCCGCAATCCTTCCCACGTCTCGAGCGCGCCGGGGAGCTGCTTTCTGAGCTCTTCTTCAAATTTACCAACCTTCGCCGCCAGCATGACGAAATGGACGAGCGTATAGCCATGCGAGACGATGAACAGGATCGGAGCAAGAAAGAAAAAGGCGACGAGCGGAAGCTCCACACCAAGAAAAGGCATTTTCACCGCGGATTCGAGCAAAAGATCCCTATGGGTGACGCCGCCCGCCGCGATGGCGATATAGAGCAGCACAAAAAGATAGCTCAGCCAAATTCCCTCGCCGACGGAAGCCGCGTCCACGACGGCCTTGCGCAGCGCGTCGAGATCATGTGCTTGTCCGGCGAATTTTTCGGCCGCGGACAGGCTCTCGTTTGCACGAGGCAAGATTTCTTCAGTCATTGGAATCCCCTGCGGTGTCTCTCCCTACGAGAGCCAAATATGACCTTGACCATTTCGATACAAAAAGGCGCATCGCCTCTATATACGAGCTTGCAAAGTATAAGTATTTTGGCGGACCATAGAAGAATTATCGGGCACAGCCCGGAATCATGCAAGCACCCTCATCCGGCCCTCGCTAACGCGGGTGGCCACCTTCTTCCGCTTGCGGGAGAAGGATTGCCATGTGTATCTTGCTTGCACGCGCAAAGCTGGATCTGCCATTGCCCCTGAGCCCTGACCCGCCCGTCACCCCCGAGCTTGTTGCCGCGCATGGCCTGAAGCCGGACGAATATGCGCGCATTCTCACGCTCATAGGGCGCGCACCCACGTTCACCGAGCTCGGCATTTTCTCGGCGATGTGGAACGAGCATTGCTCTTACAAATCCTCGCGAATTCATTTGCGCAAACTTCCCGCCAAGGCGCCTTGGGTCATCCAGGGGCCAGGCGAGAACGCAGGGATTATCGACATCGGCGACGGGCAGGCCTGCGTCTTCAAGATGGAGAGCCACAACCACCCCTCCTTCATCGAACCTTTTCAGGGCGCGGCGACGGGGGTTGGCGGTATCTTACGCGACGTTTTTACGATGGGCGCACGGCCCGTGGCGTGCCTGAACCTGTTGCGTTTCGGCGTCCCCGAAAGTCCGCGAACGCGCCATCTCGTTGCGGGCGTCGTCGCGGGGATCGGCGCCTATGGCAACAGCTTTGGCGTGCCGACAGTCGGCGGATCGACAAACTTCGACAAAAGCTATGACGGCAATATTCTCGTCAATGCGATGGCGGTGGGCATCGCCAAGACGAACGGGATTTTCTACGCCAAGGCGAGCGGGATCGGCAACGAGATCGTCTATCTCGGTTCAAAAACCGGCCGCGATGGGATTCATGGCGCGACCATGGCATCGGCCGCTTTCGAGGCCGACGCGGAGGAAAAGCGCCCAACGGTGCAGGTCGGCGATCCTTTCACCGAAAAGCTGTTGCTCGAAGCCTGCCTCGAATTGATGCAAACCGGCGCGGTCATCGCGATCCAAGACATGGGCGCGGCGGGCCTCACTTCCTCGGCCGTGGAAATGGGCGCCAAGGGCAATCTCGGAATCGCGCTCGACCTCGATTGCGTGCCTTGCCGCGAGACCGGCATGTCCGCTTATGAAATGCTTCTGTCCGAAAGCCAGGAGCGGATGCTGATGGTGCTCAACCCGGCCAAAAAGCAAGAGGCGGAGGCGGTTTTCCGCAAATGGGGCCTCGATTTCGCGGTCATCGGCAAGACCACGGACACGCTGCGATTCACCGTCAAACATCAAGGCGAACGCAAAGCCGATCTGCCGATCAAGGAGCTTGGCGATGCGGCGCCACTCTACGATCGTCCGCAAATCGCTTCGCCCAAACGGCCAAACATAGATCCGGCCGCAATCGGCGCGCCAATTTCCAGTTCCGAGGCGTTGCTACGCCTCGTCTCCTCTCCCGATCTTTGTTCCAAACGCTGGATTTTTGAGCAATACGACCATTTGATCCTCGGCAATACGGTGCAGGCGCCTGGCGGCGACGCGGCGGTGATAAGGATCGGCGATGGCCCCAAGGGCTTGGCGCTTACCGCCGATGTGACGCAGCGCTACTGCGAGGCCGACCCATACGAAGGGGCGAAACAGGCCGTCGCAGAAGCCTGGCGCAATCTGACCGCCGTGGGCGCGCTGCCGCGCGCGATCACCGACAATCTCAATTTCGGCAATCCGGAAAAGCCGCACGTCATGGGCCAGCTTGCGGCCGCTATCGAGGGGATCGGCGAAGCTTGCCGTGCACTCGATTTCCCGGTCGTTTCCGGCAATGTGTCGCTCTACAACGAGTCGAGCGGCCAGGCCATCCTCCCCACCCCCGCGATCGGCGGCGTCGGCCTTATCTCGGATGTGCGCCGGACTGCGACGTTATCCTTCAAACGCTCGGGCGAAAGAATTCTGTCGATCGGAAAGACGGCAGGCTGGCTCGGCCAGTCCCTTTATCTGCGCGATATTTGCGGCCGCGAGGACGGCGCCCCGCCCCCGGTCGATCTCGCGGATGAGCGGCGCAATGGCGATTTTGTCCGAGGTCTCATCGAAAGCGGCGCGGTGACCGCCGTGCACGACGTCTCGGACGGCGGTTTGGCGGTGGCCCTCGCCGAGATGGCGATGGCGGGCGCAATTGGTGCTCTAATTGATGATTCCCCGGTGCTCAAGGAGCTTGGCTTTCTCTTCGGCGAGGATCAGGCCAGGTATGTCGTCACCGCAGTGCCGGAAAACGTCCCCGCGATCCAAGATACGGCGGAAACCGCGGGCGTCGCCTGTGAAATCATCGGCGTGACCGGCGGCGATACGTTGACCCTTGGCGGGCGCACTGCCATATTGCTGAGTGACCTGATGCGAGCCCATGAAGGGTGGCTTCCGGACTATATGGCCGGGGCGAATCGTTGACGTGGACAACGAAGAGTAATGAGGAAGGTACCACGATGCCCATGGCATCATCGGAAATCGCGCGCCTGATTAAGCAAGGCATTCCGGACGCCAAGGTCGAAATCACCGACCTTGCCGGCGACGACAACCATTTTGCGGCGGTCGTCGTTTCCTCCGAATTTGCAGGAAAATCGAAACTCCAGCAGCATCAGCTCGTCTATAAGGCGCTAGGCGAAACCATGGGCGGCGCCCTGCACGCACTGCAGCTGCAAACCCTTGCGCCGAAGTAAGTTGCAAAGCATCTTCCCCAATGAAAACAATTACCCGAGAGGACCAGGCCAATGCCTATCAAGGATGAGATTCAGGCGACGATCGACAAGAATGACGTTGTCTTGTTTATGAAAGGTACACCGGACTTTCCGCAATGCGGATTTTCGGGCCGGGTCGTCCAGATCCTGCATTCCCTGGGGGTTTCCTACGAACCTGTGGACTGCCTCGCCAGCGACGAGATTCGCCAAGGGATCAAGGTGTTTTCCGATTGGCCGACCATCCCCCAGCTTTACGTCAAGGGGGAATTCATCGGAGGCTGCGACATTGTCCGGGAAATGTTCCAGTCGGGCGAGCTCGCGGCCCATTTTGCGGACAAGGGGATCGCGTGCAAGCAGCCAACCAAGGCATGATTTTCGCGGCAATGGTACGCTCAAGATCGGCCGGGTTGTTGCGAGGACGGAATCCTGTCAAAACACCTGATGCGCGGTATTGCCAAAAATGCGGCTGGTAATAATATTTTCAATTCCATGCCAATTAGGAATTCAATTTTCGCCGCGTGGCAGGGGTTGAGGCGCCATAGCCGGTGTCGCGTTGACCCGGAGAGTCCACGTATCGGCGATCCTCGGAACATCTCCAACGCGTGAGAAGATCGATGAAACGCTTTTATGCCTTCCTGCGGGCCGCGGTGCTCGGTTTGGCGCTGGGCTCGTACAATCCAGGCTTCGCATTTGGTGGCGGCCCTGGCGGCTTCGGCGGCGGCCCCGGGGGAGGCGGCTTCGGCGGCGGCCGTGGCGGAGGTGGCTTCGGGGGCTTTCATGGCGGGGGTGGCTTTGGCGGCGGCGGCTTCCGTGGCCCGCCGGCCGGGTTCCACGGCGGCATGGGCGGCTTCCGTGGCCCGCCGGCCGGTTTCCACGGCGGCATGGGCGGCTTCCGCGGCCCGCCGGCCGGTTTCCACGGCGGCATGGGCGGCTTCC
>JBQTKC010000291.1:0-2494 GCA_052386575.1 Beijerinckiaceae bacterium | reverse complement strand
CATGCGTTCACCTCTGCGCCCAGCCTGCCATCGATAACGCCGTCTCCATCCCGATCGGAAGGGTGGCATCTATAGGGCCGATGACTGCCGGGCGATCCGCCGCACGGGCCGCCTTCGGCCGGCAGCCATACGGCGGAACGCCAAAAAGCGGCTCCGCCCTGTCCGCCTTACACGCGTTGGCGAGCGCTCTGCCAGAGGCTCCCACGGACATCTTCCAGTTCCTGATGCGCTTCACGGGCGTGCCGGTGGCTCCCGGCTTCTTCGTCATGGCTGGGTTCATGGTGGCGCTAACCAGCATGGCGCGCGAAGGCAGCGGCGTACCGTCCTCGGAGATCACGCGTCGCTTGATAATCCGCGGACTGGTGCTGCTCGTTGTCGATGCCGTCATCATGGGACTGCCGCGGGCGGCCATGGGCTTCATTCGTCCGTCGTGTTGAGCTCGATCGGCGCGAGCATCATCCTCTTGGCGCTGGTGCGGCATTGGCCCAGCAAGGTGCTGCTGCCGGCAGCGCTTGCCGTCTTGGCGCTTCATCCCTTGCTCGATGTCTCGGCGCTGCCCGTGCCTTTGCGCGCCATCCTGTACGAGCCGGTGCGAACGGGCGCCTTCCGCTCGCTCTACCCGCTGATCCCTTGGGCCGCGATCGTGGTGCTGGGATTCGTCGTCGGACGCGACGCCATCAGTCGCGAGCGGCCAGCGAGGTTCTGGATGCTGCTGTCGGGTGCGAACCTGCTGCTGTTCTTCGCGATTCGCCTGGCCGGCGGCTACGGCAACGCCTATCCGTACACCAGCGCCGCACACCTGGACTTCTGGTTCTTCTCCAAATATCCGCCGACCTGCCGTTCCTCGCGTGGTCGTTCGCCGCGACCTTCCTGACACTTGCCGTGCTGTGGACGGTGACTCGCTCGCATACGCGCTTCGCCCCTTCGAAATCTCCGGCCGCGTGCCCTTCTTCTTCTAGGTGGTCCACTTCTATGTGCTGGGCATCGCCGCCGCGATCGCGCGAACGAAGCTGGGGCTGTCCGAGACCTACCTCGTCTGGCTGCTGCTACTCGTCCTGATGCTGTGGCCGTGCGCCTGGTATTACGACAAAAAGCGAAACCGGCCGAATTTCATCACGCGCTACTTCTGAGCGGGCCCGTACGCAGCGCCGACGGGCGCATTGCCGCGCCTTGTGCGCGGTCCACGAAGCTGGAGCAAGGCTTCCATATCCGCGTCCCCAATTTATAGAGTCGCTGATTGCACGGACCTCTGCTCGCAAGCGAATTACAGCGGCCGCGGCTGCGAGCCACCCTGTTTGTTCCCGCGACTGGCCAGCGTCGGCAGGGCCTTGATCGTATCGCCGGCCTTCTGATCCGCAACGCGCAGCTCGTAGAGCTTCTGTAGGTTCATCCAGAGCTCGGCGCTGGTCCCAAAGAAATGGCCGAGCCGCAGGGCAGTATCGCCCGTAACGGACCTCTGGCCATTCAGAATCTCGGTAATACGATTCGTCGGGACCTTGAGCTGGCGACTTAGTTCCGCCGCGCTCATCTGCAGCTCTTCAAGCTGTTCGGCGAGATGTTCGCCGGGATGTATGGCACAGCGTCCCATGTTGCACCTTAATGGTAATTGGCGGCGATGGACCCCGCCTCCATCGGCCCGTAATCTCTCGTCTAACGTTTTCCCAAAATCGGTGGGCGCGTCTCCCTAAAGTTAGGCGCCTACCCGCAAAACCTCCCCGCGACGGGAATCTGATAGCGCCCGAACAACCGCCGGCATAAGAGGTTCCAGATCTTCAATTGAATTACTTCATGCCTTTAGAACGACAACAGTGGTGTCGATTTGGCCAGCGTCCTGCTGAAAGGCCATATTGCGATCGACTGTTATGAAAGCATCAAACTGTTCTTGAGCCAACCGGAGCAGATCTCCGTTCTTGCGTCCGGCCCACCCACATTCAGCTACCGTCTTCACCTCGTGCCCAGCGCCAGCGAACGCCCGCCTGAGCTTTCTCGGCAGGCACTCGTCAAGCAACACGCGCACTAGTGAGCACTGCTTCCTTCGCCTGCTCCAGAGCTGAAATGACCTGCTCGCGGCTCACCGTCGGAAAGTCGTCGAGGAAGTCTGTTAATGGGTGACAGACCTCAAGGTAGTCAATCAAGGTTTGGAAAGGCACGCGGGTATCCCGAAATACTGGTGTGCCGCCCATGATCTCGGGATCGCTATGCACGACAGAAAGAGTGTTCATTTCCGGATCCTCTACCATAGGCTGCCAATTCTACACCCCAATGCCGCGGGCACCTACCTCAAAGGATAGGAATTTCAACCGCGTTCGCGGATATTGGAGCTAAAGGGAAGCTAAAGGGGCTAGAGGTACGTTTAACCAATGGGGTGGGGTCCCCTCGCGCTTTGCTCCCAGTAAGGGAGCGATGTAGAATGTCTGCGTGAGGATCATCGCAGTCAAAACGCTGCGAGAGTTCTGGGAAAGCCATCCCCATGCGGAACAGCCATTGCGGGCCT
>JBQTKC010000290.1:0-8715 GCA_052386575.1 Beijerinckiaceae bacterium | reverse complement strand
CCCTTCATATCGAAGGCTCACATCAAAAAAACCAAGCCGCCCCATCGCGAAAACCCCGCTCTTACCGCCCGCAAACCTTGCATCCGATTCGCGCGGCACCAGGAAGCACAATTTTTCGAGGTGCCCTAGAGACTCGTGAAAACTCGTAAAAGAAGAAAGCGCGACATGGCAAAGGTTTGGTTCGTCAGGGAAGGATCCTCCCAAACAATCGGGGAAGAGCCGAAAGCGGTATTGACCATACCCGAGTGCGAAAAACAATTAGGCTTGAAGAAGCAGAATTGGAAGAGCGGCCTAAAAAAACTGCCACAGCTTGGTAAGTCCCATCCTTTGCAGCAGTTTAGAGATTTTAGGCTTGTCGTCGTAGAGGTTGATGACGACGAAGCGAACGAACATAATTGGAAATCATGGTTCTATTTTCTGGACGTTTCCGTGAAGGCAGCAAAGCAGCGTCTCTGAAACTAGCTTACCTCGGGGTCGAAAACCCCAAAGTTGCTAGGTTCTGGCCCCAACCGAGGAGTTTCATCGTGAATTGGGTTTGGTTGGCATGCGCGGCAATCATGTGGCTCGTCGCCGGATATTTGGTCGGCGTGCGGACTACTGTCAGTTTATTGCATCCTGCCGCTCAAGAGCTAAGCCGCAACTTGGCGCAAGACCGCGATTTCGTACTGCGTGTACTGCGCCGCGAGCTTGCCAACTGGATGCTCCGACGCGACCCTGACAGATACCTTCCGATATACAAAGAAGCGCACGAGCTGGCCGCGGCGATCAGTGCCGCCGACCACAGCGATCAGCAGGCCCAGCTCGCCAAGCTCTGTAAGCAATACCCATTTTACGCGGATTTCGATTTGGTCGGCTCGCGCGAGCATGTACTGTATGCCGACGCGCTGAGCTGGTATTCTTATGACGAGGTTAAGCGCCACTTCACAGACATCATCCGGTTTCAGACGCTACAAATCGCCCTCGACGAAAACTGGCGCGGGTTCGGCCCGACGAGCGCAACCAGCGGCGACGATTTAGCGCATCTCGAAAAATATGTGAAGCGGCTCAAGGACACGCGGTTCAAAAGCAGACTGCAAGCCGCGATCAGCGATTTTTTCGTCTATCAGCGCGGCACGGACTACGGCCTTGGCGCGGGCGGAGTGGAACCACCGTACGAAACTGACACAGTCAGCGTGCGCTGGGTGCCCCACTTCGCCGAGTGTCGCATCGGAGTCCATTTCAAGGACTCGGACGAATTTGGCCTGTATACGACCTTCTTCTATGACGAGCCGAACAAGGAGCCCTCTAGCCACTTCTATCGCTCCAACGCCGGCTTCGACAACGAAACGTGCCTTGACTTAATTTGGATCGAAGAGCCGGTTTAGTCGGCAATTCTATCCGCTCTTGAGACGGCGTGGCTGCGTCTATATTGCGATGCTACGTGAATCTGCGCGGCACAAATCCAACCGGTAGCAAATGTCCGCTTCGTTTCAACTCCCGTCTTCGAGAACTCTGAGCCGAACTTCTGCAAAGGGCCGCAAGCAGAAATTCAAACTGGGACACTACCCAAAGGGCGATAGCCTTGCAAATCCCGAGGCGAAGCCATAATAACATTCATGCCTATGTGAAATTAGATTTATTACAGGGCACCTATGTGAAATATCCCCTTTCCCCGCATTTGCGCCGGCTCGAATCGGAGGCGATCTTTATCATCCGCGAGGTGGCGGCGGAGTTCCAGCGCCCGGTGATGCTCTATTCCATCGGCAAGGATTCCACCGCGATGCTGCACCTTGCGCAAAAAGCCTTCTTTCCGTCGAAACCGCCGTTTCCGCTCCTTCATGTCGATACCACTTGGAAATTTCGCGAAATGATCGCTTTTCGCGATCACGCGGCGAAACGCGCCGGGATGGAACTTTTAGTCCACATCAACAAGGAGGGCCTAGCTAGGGGCATCTCCCCGGTCGCGTCAGGGTCCTCCGTGCATACCCAGGTGATGAAGACCGAAGGGCTGCACCAGGCCCTCGATCTTTGGCATTTCGACGCGGCGTTTGGGGGGGCCCGGCGCGACGAGGAAAAAAGCCGGGCGAAGGAAAGAATTTTTTCGCACCGCTCCGCCGCCCATGCCTGGGATCCGCGCAACCAGCGTCCCGAACTCTGGCAGCTCTACAACACAAGGATCAATTCAGGCGAGTCGATGCGGGTGTTTCCTCTTTCCAACTGGACCGAGCTCGATGTCTGGGACTATATTTTGGCGGAGGACATTCCCGTCGTGCCGCTCTATTTTGCCAAGGCGCGTCCCGTCGTCGAGCGCGACGGCACCCTCATCATGGTCGATGACGAACGGCTGCCGTTGCGCCCTGGCGAAGTCCCGCGCATGGAGCACATTCGTTTTCGCACGCTCGGCTGCTATCCGCTGACCGGGGCGATCCGCTCGCGAGCGGCGACGCTGCCAGAGGTGATCGCCGAGATGCGCGCCTCAAGAACTTCGGAGCGGGAGGGCCGTCTCATCGATCACGACGAATCCGGCTCGATGGAAAAGAAAAAGCGGGAGGGCTATTTCTGATGCCCGGCGCCGCGCAAGGAAACCCGCACGCACGTCTCGAGACGGACGCGCGGCCGGCGCTGCGATTGCTCACTTGCGGCTCGGTCGACGACGGCAAATCGACGCTGATCGGCCGGCTGCTGTTTGAGCAGAGCCTCATTCTCGACGATCAGCTGGCAGCGCTCGAGCGCGATTCCCGCAAACACGGCACCGACGGCGACAATCTCGACTTCGCGCTGCTCGTGGACGGTCTCGAGGCCGAGCGCGAACAGGGGATTACGATCGACGTCGCCTATCGCTATGTTTCGACCGCGAAACGTTCCTTCATCATCGCCGACACCCCGGGCCACGAGCAATATACCCGCAACATGGCAACCGGCGCGTCCGGCGCCGATCTCGCGGTTTTGCTCGTCGACGCGCGCAAGGGCCTTTTGACCCAGACCTGCCGGCATGCGGCGATCGTGTCGCTGACCGGCATCAAGCATGTGGTGCTAGCCGTCAACAAGATCGATTTGACCGGCTTCGACGAGGCAGGATTTTCCAAAATCGTGGCCGATTTCGAGAGGTTTGCCGCCGGGCTCGAATTTGCGACGATCACGCCCATTCCGATTTCGGCGCGCCATGGCGACAATATTTCAACAAAGAGCGCCAATACGCCTTGGTATCGCGGGCAAGCACTGCTCGATTGTCTTGAAACCATCGCTGTCGTGAAGGACGGGGCCCATCGGCCGTTTCGCTTCGCGGTCCAATGGGTCAATCGGCCGCATCTCGATTTTCGCGGCTTTTCGGGGACCATCGCGAGCGGAACGCTTAGTCCCGGCGACGAAATCGCCGTCGCCAGGTCGGGACGCGCCTCGCGGGTCATGCGCATCGTCACCGCGGATGGCGACCTTCAGAACGCAACGGAAGGCGATGCCGTCACCCTCATTCTGGCTGACGAGCTCGATATCGCGCGCGGCGATATTTTGTGCGATCCGAAAAACCGGCCCGAGGTCTCCGACCAGTTCGCCGCTCATCTTGTTTGGATGAGCGACGGCAGGCTCTTGCCTGGCCGCTCCTATCTCATGAAAACAGGCACCAGGACCGTCCCCGTCTCGGTGACCGAACTCAAGCATCGTCTCGATGTCAATACGCTCGGCGAATTCGCGGCGAAAACCTTGAGTCTCAACGAAGTCGGCTTTTGCAATTTCGCCACGACGACGCAGATCGCCTTCGACCCATATAAGGAAAATCACACGACAGGTTCTTTTGTTCTGATCGATCGGATCACCAACGCCACGGCGGCGGCGGGGTTGATCGCTTTTGGGCTGCGCCGCGCGACCAACATTCACCTTCAGGGCCTCGCCGTCGCCAAGCAAGACCGGGCGAGGATCAAGCACCACCAACCCGCCGTTTTGTGGTTCACCGGTCTTTCCGGCTCGGGCAAATCGACAATCGCCAATCTCGTCGAATCAAGGCTTAACGCGCATGGCGTCCACACCATCATGCTCGATGGCGACAATGTGCGGCACGGGCTCAACAAGGATTTGGGTTTCGCCGAGGGCGACAGGGTAGAAAACATCCGCCGCATTGGCGAAGTGTCAAAGCTCATGACACAAGCCGGGCTCATTGTGCTTTGCTCTTTTATTTCCCCGTTCCGGGCCGAGCGGCGGATGGTGCGCGAAATGCTCGACAGTCATGAATTTATCGAGATTTTCGTCGCGACGCCCCTCGAGGAGTGCATCGCGCGCGACCCAAAGGGCCTCTACAAAAAGGCGATGGCCGGAAAGATCAAGAACTTTACCGGCGTCGATCAGAATTATGAGGCCCCAGAGGCACCCGAGCTTATCGTCGGGCGAGGCGGACAGACCGCGCACCAGGCGGCGGCGCAAATTATCGCGCTGCTCACCACGCGCGGCCTCATCGATCACATCGACGATCTCGCCGCCGACTGGTCGATTTGAAATTTTCTTACGTTGTTGCGACCGCGACGCGCGCGCCGCGTCTTTGCGCCTGACATTGGCGCACAAAGTCCGCTTGCTCGCGCATTACGTCATGGCAGGGGCACATCTGCCCGGATGCGGCATGATCGGCCTGAGCACGAGCCATGCATCACTTATTTGGGCGAGTTTGGGTTCGCGACATCCGCCCCTCGAAAAGCCACGCCGCGGTGACGCTTCCCAACAGCGCGGCAAGGCCCAAAAAGCCGATCGCGAGCGGCATTACGCCGACTCCCTTCACTTCGCTGGCCCCAATGCGCTTGATCGCGGCATAACCGGCGCCGCCATAGACCGGGCTATCCCCAATCGCGACCACGCGCGGCAGCGATACTTCGCTGTTGTCCGCATTGCCGATCCGGCGCACCGTGCCTCCCGCCGCTTCCGCGACGAGCTTCAGTTTGTCCGGCGTCGAGACCACTTCTTGGAATTCGCGCGGATTTTCTGGCCCCACGTTTGCGAGGACGGACAAATTTCCATCGCTCACACGGTAGAGGCCTCGTTCAGAAGCGTTGACGCTCGCGCGGGAAATGCCGGGCTCGGATGGCGCCAAGCTCACACTTTCTTCCACGCCCGAAGGCGAGGTGACGGTAACCGGCGGGACATCGGCCTTCAGGCTCTGGCGTTCGATTTCGATGGCGTGCCCGCGCACGGTTGCGCGCAAGGCCTCCTCTTCCAGGTCGGGCTCCTTCATCAGCCAATGCGCGAGCCTGCGCAAAAGATCGAGATGCGGGCCGCCGCCTTCGAAACCGCGCGCCCAGAGCCACATCTGATCGGTGAGAAGGAGCGCCACCCGGCCCTTGCCCTCGCGCGCGAGAACGAGCAGCGGTTTTCCGGCGGCGCCCGACAATATGCTGGTGCCGCGGGTGACCTCGGCGTCGACTTGGCGGAACCATTCGCTCCAGGCGGGCGGCGTCTGATCGGCGCCCGGCAAGCCGCGCGTCACCGGATGTTTGGCCCCATCTCCGGTGATCGCGGCTCGGAATGCGTGCTCGGTCAGGCGCCCCTCCGGGCGCGCCGGCGTGATCCGCCCCAGCGGCGAGTAATAGAGCCCCTCCGGCCTCGCGAAATCGGGACCCGCCGCGAGCATCAAGGCGCCGCCCTCGCGGACAAAGCGGACGATGTTGTCGAAATAAATCAAGGGCAGGACGCTTTGATTCGAATAGCGGTCGAAGACGATCAAGTCGAATTCCTTGATCTTCCGGCCAAAGAGTTCGGCGGTCGGAAAGGCGATCAGCGATAATTCGTTGATCGGCGTCCCATCCTGCTTTTCCGGCGGCCGCAAAATGGTGAAATGCACGAGTTCGACATTGGCGTCTGATTTGAGAAGATTGCGCCACATCCGCTCGCCCGCGTGCGGTTCCCCCGAAACGAGCAAAACCTTCAATTTGTCGCGCACGCCCTCGATCGTCAGCACCGCCTTGTTGTTGATCGCGGTCAATTCGTCCGGTAGGGCCTCGACCTCGAGCTCGACGACATTCGGGCCGCCATGCTCGATTTTGACCGGCACGCGAAGGCGTTCGCCGGGCGTCGCGACAATCGTGGCGATCGGATTGCCGTCGCGGCGAACTTTTAGAACGACGGGGTCGCTGCTATCCGCGGTGTCCAGCACCCGCAACTCGATCGTTTGCACCTTGCCGACAATCCCGAAACGCGGCGCTTCAATGAGTTCGATTCGCCGGTCGCGCTCGCCTTCATGGCCGGTGATAAGCGCGTGCAGCGGCGCCTTAAGACCGAGCGCGCTTGCGTCCGCTGGAATATCGTCGACGATACCGTCGGTGATCATGAATACGCCGCCGAGGCGTTCCAGCGGCACGTCGGCCAGCCCGGCGTTCAACGCCGTAAAAAGCCTGGTGCCGCCGGCTTCGCCATCGGTGCGCCCGCTCTCGATAACGCGAACTTCCACATTGCCGAGCGCGCTGAGATTTTTCTCAAGCTCGGCTTTTGCCTTTGCGGTCTGCGCGGGGCGCTCGCCGATCGTCTGGCTGCCGCTTTGATCGACAACAATGGCCACGACCTCTTTTAATGGGTTGCGGTCCTCACGCACGAGGCTGGGGCCGGCCATGGCCAAGAGCAGCAAGCCTAGGCCCAGCGCGCGGAGAAAACTTCCGCGTCCGCGTGCATAAAAGCCTAGACCGGCGAGGCCAAGCGCGAGCACCCCCAGCCCGAGCAAAACCGGCCAAGGCAGAAGCGGCGCAAACGAGAGATTGAACTGACTCATTCAGGCTCGAATGCTTGGGCGGGCTCTCGCTACGACCCAATACGACAGACTTTTGCACGCCGAGGCGATTTCGGCAACGCCGCTAGTCGGTAAGCTTGCATTTCTGCTTTCGACCACAAGCGGAAGTTCGAGTTACCGCTGCAATGCGCCGGGAGCTGACATCTAGCGCCACGCCGGCGAGCCCCAGGGTCGAGGTTTTTGGTATTGCCAATATCCGTCGAAGGCGCCAATCTCGGCCTCTGTAAAGCCTGCCGGCTAAAAAGGGGAGTCCAAAATGGACCCGCAACGCGGCGCGGAAAAAACCGATGTTACTCTGCCCGCACCTTATGTCGAACCCGTCAAGCCACCGACGGGTCGCGAGTTGGCGATCAAATTCAGGACTGACGCAAAAGGCCTGAAACTCGCGCTCCGCTCGGAGCTGCTCTCGCCAGCCGCCACGGATGCACCGAGGCGAACACTACGGTCCTTCTATTTCGACACTTCTGAGGGGGATCTGCGCAAGCAGCGAATGGTTCTTCTTGTGCGAAAGGTGCGCCGCACGCATATCATGGTGCTCAAATCGGCGAGACCGCTTGTAGAAGGGCCGTTTTTCCGCGGCGAAATGGAGGTTCGCGTGCCGAGCCTCGATCCCAAGATCACTCTGTTCTCCGAGGAGATTGCCGCCGAGGTGAGCCGTATCATCGATGGGCGCCCTCTGGAGCAACAATTTGAGACGCAGGTCAAGCGGCGTCTGCGTTGCCTCAATCTCGAACGATCGCTGATAGAGGTGGCATTCGACGAGGGTTTTGTTGTTGTTGGCGATCGCCGGCAACCATTCACGGAAATCGAACTGGAACTAAAGGCCGGCGAAGAATCGTCGATCCATGACCTGGCGGTTCGCCTCGCCGGCGCTTTGCCTTTGCGGCTTGAAATCATAAGCAACGCCGAGCGCGGCTTTATGCTGGCGGCCGATGACCACCCAATACCAGTCCGGGCAGCACCGTTGAAGTTTCCCGCAGACACGACGCTCGATGATGCCATCGAAGTTGTCATTTCCAGCGCTCTTTGGCAATTCGCGGCGAATTGGCCGGCGTTGACGGAAACCCGCCACCCGGAATCTATCCACCAAATGCGCGTCGCTCTACGCAGTTTACGCACGGCACTGGCGTTCTTCAATTGTATCTTGCCCTGTGCCGAGTTCAAGGCGTTCCGTGCGGAGGCCAAGCAAATCGCGTCCGCCCTCGGGCCGGCACGGAATTGGGATGCATTCCGGGAGTTGGTGGAAGACGGTCCGTGCAATCTCCTTGCGCGGGGTAAGAGCTTCGAAGCGCTCCTGGCTGCGGTCGAAGAGCGGCGCTTGGCTTCATATGCGATCGCTCAAGACCTAATCGACGATCCTTCAACGACGCGGTTTGTTCTCAACTTGCAAGCTTTTTTGGCGCGCCGAGCCTGGCGGAACACTTTGTCCGGCGCTGAATTATTGCGGCTGACCGAGCCAGCCATTCTCTTTGCCGGTGAGACTTTGGAGCGATTACACAAGCGCGCCCTCAAACGGCTCCGGGCGCTTCTCCAGAAGCCGCCCGAGGAGCGACACGAGGTCCGAATTGCCCTCAAGAAAATTCGTTACACCGCCGAATTCTTCAGCTCGGTGTTCGCAGGTGCTCGACGCTATATCCGAGCGGTCGCCAAACTCCAGGAAGGGCTCGGCGCTTTTAACGATGCGGCGGCCGCAACACACCGTCTGCTAGACGTCGAGGCGGCCGCCGGTCCGCAAGCTGTGAAGGCCGCAGGCATCGTTCTCGGCTGGTGCGGGCGAGACGTGGTGCTCGCAGACGATAATCTACGACAAGCACGGAAGTCGTTTAGGCGAACCCGCCCGTTCTGGCGCTGATGGTGACGTCAAAAGGTTTGTGTCAGCAGGAAAGGGGAGCTTATGCCTTGTGAGCGGTTTTCGTGGATGAAGACGGCGAAGAGGATGCGGTCCATGCTGGTCTTGTCCTGGAAGACGCCCATGGGAC
>JBQTKC010000289.1:0-10626 GCA_052386575.1 Beijerinckiaceae bacterium | reverse complement strand
TTCAAGCTCACCGGCAAGCGAGTTTTTAAGATGGCGCCCATCCATCACCATTTCGAGCAGCTTGGCTGGTCCGAGCCGCAAGTCGTGGTGCGCTTTTGGATCATCGCTTTCGTGCTCGCGCTGATCGGCCTCGCCACCTTGAAATTGAGGTGAGGATGACGCCTGTCACTTCGTTCCAAGGCAAGCATGCCGCCGTGTTTGGCCTGGGCAATTCGGGTGTTGTCACGGCGCAGGCGTTGGTCGCGGGCGGCGCCCGTGTCGCCGTCTGGGACGACAACGAGCACGCCCGCGAAAAGGCCCGGGCGGCGGGTCTCAGGATCGAAAATCTTGCGCTTGCGGGCTTTCGGAATTTTGATTCGCTTGTCCTTTCACCCGGCGTTCCGCTCACCCATCCGGCGCCGCATTGGACCGTGCTGAAGGCGATCCAGGCCGGGGTGGAAATTATCGGCGACATAGAATTGTTTTGCCGCGAGCGGCACAAAATCGCCCCTGCCTCGCCTTTCGTGGCGATTACCGGCACGAATGGGAAATCCACGACGACGGCGCTTGTCGCGCATCTTTTCGCGAGCTTCGGTTTCGCGGTCGAGGTTGGCGGCAACATTGGAACGCCGATTCTCGCCTTGGCGCCGCCGGCGCAGACGCGCGTTCACGTCATCGAGTGCTCTTCGTTTCAGATCGCTCTTTCGCCCTCGCTCAATCCGTCGGTCGGCGTGCTTTTGAATATCACGCCAGATCACCTCGACCGCCACGGCACGATGGAAAATTATGTCGCGATCAAGGCAAGGCTGGTCGAAAACGCCGATCTCGCGGTGATCGGAATCGACGACGGCGTCACAAGCGGCATAGCCGGCGATCGCGTCAAAGCAGGCCGAAAAACGGTAAGCGTTTCGGTGACCAACACCGGCATCGAAGATGGCATTGTTCTTGATGGCGACCGCCTCATGCGGCGGGATGGCGGCCGCTCGACACTGATTGCCAGCCTTGCCGGAATTGCCTCGTTGCGCGGCGCGCACAATGGCCAAAATGCCGCCGCCGCCATCGCGGCGCTCGGGCCACGCGGCTTTGAGTGCGAACGCGTCGCGCAAGGCCTGCGAGGTTTTCCCGGACTGCCGCACCGTTTGGAAGAGGTGGGCCGGAAGGGTAAGGTTCTCTTCGTCAATGACTCAAAGGCGACCAACGCCGGCGCCGCCGAAAAGGCGCTCCGATCGTTCGATAAAGTGTTTTGGATCATCGGCGGCAGGGCGAAAGAGGGCGGCATTGAACCTCTGCGCCCCTTGTTTGGCAGAGTGGTCAAAGCTTATCTGATCGGTGAGGCGAGCGAGAATTTCGCCCAAACGATTGGGAATTCCTTTCCCTATGAGAGCTGCGGTACGCTCGAAGGCGCGGTTCCGGCGGCTGCGCGCGATGCACTTGCGAGCGAGCTCGCGGAACCCGTTGTGCTGCTTTCGCCGGCCTGCGCGTCGTTCGATCAGTTTCCGGATTTCGAGAAGCGCGGCGATCGCTTTCGCGCGCTCGTCGAGGCTTTGCTGACTAGGAAAAATCGGGCAGAAGGCTGAAGGGGACACTATGGTATCGCGCGCGGAACGTTCGGCCTTTGCGAACTGGTGGTGGACAATCGACCGCTGGATTCTTGCGGCGGTGGGCGCGTTGATGGTAGCCGGACTGGTGCTGACGATGGCGGCAAGCCCGCCCGTCGCGGAGCGGCTCGGCCTTTCGACGTTCCACTTCGTCGACCGTCAGGTTCTGTTCCTGATTCCAGCGATCATGGTCCTTGTCGTAGCTTCGTTTCTGTCGCCGCGGCAAGTGCGCCTGGCCGCGCTTTGCGTATTTTTGCTGGCAATGGCGATGATCGTCGCGGCGCTGCTCTACGGCCACGAAATCAAGGGATCGCGGCGTTGGATTTTTGGTGTCCAGCCCTCGGAATTCTTGAAGCCGGCCTTTGTCGTTCTCGTGGCGTGGGCCTTTTCGGAAGCCGGCAAGCGGCGCGGCGTAGCAACCACCCTTGCCGCCGTCCTTTTGTTGGTGGCGGCCATTGTCCCTTTGATTCTGCAACCTGATTTCGGCCAAACACTGCTCGTCACCCTGGTCTGGGCGGCGCTTTTCGTCATGACGGGGCTGCATTGGTGCTTTGTGGCGGGCATTGGCGGAGCTGGCTTAGGCGGCGCGCTGCTTGCCTATAAATTGGTGCCGCATGTACGCGCCCGCGTTCTCAAATTCATCGATCCGGGCGCTGCGGGAGGCATGACCGACACGTTTCAAGTGGACACCGCGCTCCAGAGCTTCCTGTCCGGCGGCTGGTTCGGCAAGGGGCCGGGCGAGGGGACAATCAAGCGCATACTTCCAGATGCTCATACCGATTTCAACTTCGCCGTGGCAGGAGAGGAATTCGGTGTACTCGCCTGCCTCCTGATCGCCGCGATCTTCGCCTTCATCGTAGCGCGCGGCTTGTTCATGGCGGCGCGCAACAAGGATCCTTTTTGCCGCTTCGCCGCGGCTGGACTGATGATGCTTTTCGGCCTCCAAAGTGTGATCAACATGGCTGTCAACGTTCATCTCATTCCGGCGAAGGGCATGACCCTGCCGTTCATTTCGTACGGCGGCTCCTCGCTCATTTCGCTGGGGCTCGCGATCGGCTGGTTGATCGCCGTCTTGCGAAAACGGCCGGGTGTGGCGATCCTTGAAGACGCCAGGGCCGAAGCTTTTCGATGAATATCCGCCGTCCGGTTATGGTCGCGGCGGGGGGCACCGGCGGCCACTTGTTTCCGGCGGCGGCCCTCGCCCATGTGCTTATCGCGCGCGGCATGGAAGTACATCTTGTCACCGACGAGCGGGCGGAGAATTATAGCCGGGATTTCCCCGCGCATACAATCCACAAAGTGGCCGCCGCCACGCCGAGCAGCGGCGCCTTTTATTCCCGCGCGGCGGCCATTTTCACGCTTGTAAGGGGAACTGTTGCCGCGCGCCGGCTTGTCAAACAGATCCGCCCAAGCGCGGCGATTGGCTTTGGCGGCTACCCGACCGTTCCTCCGATGCTGGCCGCGGCCCAGCTTCGCGTGCCAGCTCTTTTGCACGAAGGGAATGCCGTAATCGGCCGCGCCAACCGGTTTCTCGCGTCAAAGGTCGACGCGATCGCCCATGGTTTCGAGGCGCTTGGCGGCCTCCCCAAAACTTTGGCGGCAAAGACCCATCTGACCGGAAACCCGGTTCGTCCGATGGTCATCGACGCGCGGAGCATTGCATTTCCTGATTGTTGTGCAGGGAAGCTGCGGATCCTCGTGACCGGCGGTTCGCAGGGCGCGAAAATCTTCTCAGACGTCGTGCCCGCCGCGGTCGAGCTCATGTGCGAGACCGCCCGGCGGCAGCTCGTCATCGTTCAGCAGGCGCGTGGCGCGGACGAAGAAAGGGTGCGCGACGCCTACCGGCGCCTCGGCGTTGATGCCGAGGTCCGGAGTTTCTTTTCCGACTTGCCCGGGCGGATCGCGCAAGCCCATCTCGTCATTGCCCGCGCCGGCGCCTCGACCGTGTCGGAACTCGCCGTGATCGGGCGCCCCGCCATCCTTGTGCCGCTTCCACATGCGCTGGATCAGGATCAGGCCGCCAACGCGAGACAGTTCGCGGCAACCGGGGCCGCAATTGTCGTCGCGCAGAGCGCATTTTCGCCGCAATGGCTGGCGACTGCTCTTGTCGAAGCGCAGGGCGATATGGTCTCTCTCGCGCGCCGCGCCGCCGCGGCGAAGCAGGCCGGCATCGGTGATGCCGCCGAGCGGCTCGCCGATCTGGTGCAAAGTCTGATGCGCGACAAGGATAAAGACCCATGAAATTGCCGGATAAACTAGGCCCCATTCATTTTGTCGGTATCGGCGGCATTGGGATGTCCGGCATTGCCGAGGTATTGCTCAACCTCGGCTATCAAGTCCAAGGCTCCGACGCCGTCGAGACTGGCAATGTCCTGCGGCTGCGCGGCAGAGGCGCGCTCATCCATATCGGCCATGACGCGGAACATCTCGGCGCGGCGGAAGTCGTCGTGGTCTCGACCGCGATCAAGCGAGAGAACCCTGAGCTCGCGGCCGCGCGGCGAAAACGCATACCCGTCGTTCACCGCGCGGAAATGCTCGCCGAGCTCATGCGCCTCAAGCAATGCGTCGCCATCGCCGGGACACACGGCAAGACAACCACGACGTCGCTCGTCGCTACTCTACTCGAAGCCGGAAAATTCGATCCGACCGTCATCAATGGCGGCATCATCAACGCCTACGGAACCAACGCGCGGTTGGGAGCCGGGGATTGGATGGTCGTCGAGGCCGACGAAAGCGATGGCACTTTTCTCAAGCTTCCCGCCGATGTAGCGGTCGTCACCAATATCGATCCAGAGCATCTCGATCATTTCGGGACTTTCGAGGCGGCCAAGGAGGCTTTTCGCGCGTTTGTCGAAAATATTCCTTTCTACGGCTTCGCGGTCATGTGCCTCGACCATCCCACGGTGCGAGAGCTTGCCCAAAAAATCGAAGACCGGCGCGTCGTCACCTATGGGGAACACCCGGAGGCCGATGTCAGGCTCGCCGGCCTTGATCTCAGCAATGGCGTTTCGCGCTTTACCGCGGTCATTCGCGACCGCGAGAGCGGCGCCCTGTCGGCGCTTGAAAATATCGTCATGCCAATGCCCGGCCAGCATAACGCGCTGAATGCGACGGCCGCGCTTGCCGTCGCGCATCGTCTCGGCATGAGCACGGAGACGATCAGGAAGTCGCTCGCCGAGTTTGGCGGCGTCAAGCGCCGCTTTACCCGGATCGGACATTGGAACGGCGCAACCATTTTCGACGATTATGGCCATCACCCGGTCGAGATCGCCGCTGTTCTGCGCGCTGCTCGCGCGTCCACCAAGGCCCATGTCATCGCCATTGTGCAGCCGCATCGCTACACGCGCCTCCATTCGCTTTTCGACGGCTTTGCGGCCGCGTTCAACGATGCCGATACGGTGATCGTCGCCGATGTTTATCCGGCGGGCGAAGCGCCGATCGCGGGCGCCGATCGCGATTCTCTCGTCGCCGCCTTGAACGCGCGGGGCCATGCCCATGCGCTCGGCTTAAACCGGCCCGAGGATTTGGCTCCCCTTATTCGCGTGCTCGCCAGGCCCGGCGATTACGTTGTTTTCCTCGGCGCCGGCAGTATCACCCAATGGGCGCACGCGCTGCCGGGACAGCTCGCAGCGGAAACGATGCTCGATGCCGCAGTTTCCGCGTGAGGAAAGCCCCGCGATCCATCCTGACATCGCGTCAAAACTCCGCGAACAAATGCCCAGCTTGCGCGGATCTCTCGTTGGCAACGCGCCGATGGCTGGCTTTTCATGGTTTAGAACCGGCGGCCCGGCGCAAGTGCTGTTCGAACCTGCGGACGAAAACGATCTTTCGTATTTTCTTAGCCACCTCGATCCCGCGATGCCGGTTTTGGCGTTTGGCGCTGGCTCCAACATTTTAGTGCGCGATGGCGGCATCGCGGGTGTCGTGATTCGTTTGGGCAAAGGTTTTCAAGAGGTCGCGATCGAGGATCTTTTTTTGCACGCCGGCGCTGGCGCGCCGGACGTAAAGCTCGCGTCCGCCGCCGCCAAGGCGGGCCTCGCGGGCCTTTCGTTTTTTCGCGGCATACCGGGCTCGGTTGGCGGCGCGCTCAGGATGAACGCCGGAGCTTATGGCGCCGAGACAAGGGACGTACTTATCTCCTGCCGCGGCGTCGGGCGCAAAGGCAATAGCGTCACGTTTTCCAAAGCCGGCATGGGATTTTCTTACCGCCACTGCGGCGCGGCGGCGGATGTGATTTTTACCCACGCGGTTTTTGCAGGTAGCCCCGGCGACAGCCAAACGATCCTTGCGGAGATGGCGGAGATCACCAAAGCCCGTGCGGAAACGCAGCCCGTCAACACACGCACGGGCGGCTCGACCTTCAAGAACCCGCCGGGGCACAAGGCCTGGGAGCTGATCGACAAAGCGGGCTGCCGCGGACTTATCGTCGGCGATGCGGAGGTGTCAAAGCTTCATTGCAATTTTTTGATCAATCGCGGCAGGTCCACCGCGGCCGATCTCGAAACCTTGGGCGAACGCGTTCGCGCGCGCGTGCTGGAAAAATGCGGGGTCGCGCTCGAATGGGAAATTCTCCGGGTGGGGGTGTAAACTCGCCGCCAACGCAAAAGCCCTTTTCCTGAGCGGAGGGACGCCCGAGGTTCCATTGCGGGCGAAGCGGTGCGCGAAGCGGAAGCAATGGAGGCGGCGCCCAAAGAGAGGCTCGAAGAGCCGATCTCGAAGGACGAAAGCATGGCTTCTGTGACAGGCTTTGGCCCCGATCGCGCCGCGGCTTAGATTGCGACTACAATCCACGGGAGCGGCACAAATTCGCCTAAGCGGTCCGGCGCTCACATGGCGCGGGGATCGAGCCTCTTCGCGGACGAAGGCCCGGCGGCGCCCGTTCCGGCGGCGGGCCGCCGGCTGGGCTTGCGTTCGACGAGCACCGTCCGCGTCGCCCCTTCGCGGCCGCTGGAGGTCACGATTTCCGCGCTGTTGCGGGGCGGCGCCGTCTTCAACAACTCGGCGCGCACTTCTTCCACCGGCTGATTTATCAGCGAGGCGGCGATCTCGGCCTGCTGCTGAAGTTCGCCGGTCAATCCCCGCGCCGCGGCAATGGCTTCCTTCAGCGTCGGAGGATCATAGCGGACCCGCCTTGTGCCATATTTCGTCTTCCAAACCTCAGACACGGTCGCCTTTCCCAAGGTTCAATCTCCTGCTCATGGTGCGTCGCGACAGGGTATTTTGCCAAGGATGAGAAAGCAAGAGCGGGTGACAACGGGCCGCCCTGTCCCCCGTAAAACAGGTTACCGGTTGGCCAGGCAGGCGCGGGCAAAAGCCTGGAAGGCGCGGGCGCGGTGCGACAGGGCGGGCGAGCCATCGGCGGGAATCCCATGTTTCTCTTGCCCTGTCATTTCGCCAAAGGTGCGCGAAAAACCTTCTGGCAAAAAAATTGGATCGTAGCCGAACCCAAGTTTTCCGCGCGGCGGAAAAACCAGCTCGCCGAAAACCTTGCCTACAAAGCTTTGCGCATCCCCGCCCGGAAAGGCGAGCGCGAGAGCGCTCACGAAATGGGCCTTGAATGGCGGGCGGGCGTTTGCCGCATGCAACGCTTGTTCGACTTTTTTCATGGCCGCGCCGAAATCCCGCGCCGTTCCCGCCCAGCGCGCGGAATTTATGCCCGGAGCGCCTTTAAGTGCCTCGACGCAAAGTCCTGAATCGTCGGCGAGCGCCGCAATTTTGGCGCTATCGGCGGCGGCGCGGGCCTTTATCACGGCATTGGAGATAAAGCTTACGCCGGTTTCTTCCGGCTCCGGCAGGCCAAGGTCCGCGGCCGCAATCGCCGCCACGCCGTAAGGAGCAAGGAGTTCGAGCATCTCGGCGAGCTTTCCCGCATTATGCGTCGCAATGACGAGCTTTCCTTCGAGCCTGCGTGGCATCAACCGATCGCGCTTTTTTGCAGCTCCACGAGCTTTGCTATTCCCGATTTGGCGAGCGTAAGCAGGGCTTGCAACTGAACGTCGGAAAATACCGCCGCTTCCGCCGTCGCCTGGACCTCGACGAGAGACCCAGCACCTGTCATCACAAAATTCGCATCGGTTTCGGCGGATGAATCCTCTTCGTAATCGAGGTCGAGCACTGCTTCGCCGTTCGCAATGCCGCAGGAGACCGCGGCGACATGGTCGCGCAAGGGATGATCCTTGATGATCGAGCGGCCGTGCATCCATTTGAGGCAATCGTGCAAGGCGACCCAGGCGCCGGTGATCGCGGCGGTTCGCGTTCCGCCATCGGCTTGCAGCACATCGCAGTCGACGGTGATTTGGCGCTCGCCCAACGCTTGCAGATTGGCGACGGCGCGCAGACTGCGGCCGATCAAGCGCTGAATCTCGTGGGTGCGGCCGGACTGCCTGCCTGAGGCAACTTCGCGCCGCGTCCGTGTGTGGGTTGCCCGCGGCAGCATGCCGTATTCCGCGGTGATCCAGCCGCGTCCCTGACCGCGCAGCCAGGGGGGCGGCTTGTCTTCGAGCGACGCCGTGCACAGCACATGGGTCAAGCCAAATTTGACGAGACATGAACCCTCGGCATAGCGCGCGACATTGCGTTCGAGCGAAACGGGCCGCAATTCGCCGGCCGCGCGTTTGGAAGGACGCATGCAAAACCCCGGTTGAGGTGAGGCTCGCTTCTAGTGGCTCGACGCCCGCCGCGCAACCGGGAGTACGCGGCGCGTTCTTCCCGCGCCTCGGCGCGGCGGGCGGCGAATTCTGGCGATTCGACGCCGAGACCGTCATTCTCGAATGGTTTTTCCGCAAATTTCTTCCGGCGCACGGCGCTTAACAGATATGATGCGATCGCCATGGCTGCACTGAATTACGCCCTTTCGGGTTTTCGCCATCTGCCAGACCGCGCAGTTTGTGAAATGAGCGCGGCTGTAAAAGCAATTCTTGTTTCGTTTGCCTTGTGTCTGACTGCGCTCTTGGGGGACTTGCCTTTGCGGGCGCAGACTTCGCTTGCCGAAGCCTACCATGTCATTAAGTCGAAAACGTTCGTCGATCTCACCCATGCGTTTGGCCCGGACACGCCGGTCTGGTCCGGCTTCGGGCAAGCGCGGATGAGTCCCGCCATCGACCCCAAAACCAAAACACCCTATGCGATCGAGAAGGACGGCTTTCGCGCGACATATTACGAAATGGCCGGGCAATACGGCACCCATGTCGATCCGCCCGCGCATTTTGCAAAAGACGGGATCACGATGGACAAAATCCCGCTAGAGGAGATGATTTTGCCGCTCGTGGTTTTCGACGCGACGCCCTATCTTGGCCTCGACCCGAACCACGCTTTTTCATTAAAGGATCTCCGCGCCTGGGAGGCGCAAAACGGCCGCGTGCCGAAGGGCGTCTTCGCGGCGCTTAGAACCGGCATGTCGAAGGACTTCGAGACGGACCCCGAAAAATTCAAGCGCACGCCTTTTCCCGGCTGGTCGCTGGAGGCCGTCAAATTCCTCGTCGAAGAGCGCGGGATCACGGCGATCGGGCATGAATCCATGGACGCCGACACGACCGGGGAAATGGCGACCGAAACCTATCTCTTGGGAAGCGGCCATGATCAGATCGAGGTCATGGCCAATCTCGACAAAGTGCCGGCGAAGGGCGCTCTGATTGTCGTGAGCTGGCCAAAAGTAAAGGACGGCCTCGGTTTTCCCGCGCGGGCCTTTGCGATCCTTCCGTAAGGTTATGGGAAAATTCCATTGCGTGAAGCTTGTTCTTGGTGTTTTCTTACGCATATTTTTTAGGTTTTTTGCGCCGGTGAGGGTGCCATGGCGGAAATCGTTGCTAGGCTTTTGGCCGGAGACGACGAGGAAAGATCGTTTTTCTTGTCGCGGGAATTTTCCGCCGATGTCGCGCGATTGAGCGGCGTGGTTTCTCGCACGCCACCAGCCGCCGCTCCTGAGCCGGGCCAAAGGGGCGATCCGATCACTCTCGGGGCCATCGTAATTGCGGCGGCTTCCGGCGGAGCGCTCACGGCGCTGGTGAACACGATCGGCTCCTATCTCGCCCGCGACCATCGGACCGAATTGGAGATTCAGACAGCCGACGGCCGGAAAGTCCGGATTTCCTCGCAAGGATTCAAGCGCGCCGAACTGGAAGAGACCCTTGGTCCGTTACTCGAATTGAGCAAGGGCTGAGCAATGCGCAAGGTCGCCTTTCTGGTCGGCAACGACACATTTCCGGAAGGCCCGTCGATACCGTCTTTGCTCTTCCCGCTAAACGATGCCCAAAAGCTCGCCGAGGTTTTGGAAGACCCGGCCACCTGCGGGTTCGAAGCGCGACCCTATTTGAACGAAACCTCGCAGAAAATTCTCTCGGATCTTGACGAGATTTCGAGGGAGCTCACGCAGGACGATACGCTGCTTTTCTATTATTCGGGCCATGGCAAGCTGAGCGGAAACGAGTTGTGCATAGTCTCGAAGGAAACGCGGACGGCGCGCCTCAGATCGACCTCGATCAAGGCGTCGGAAGTTCTGGGCTATCTACAGGAGAGCAGCTCGAAACGGCGTATTTTGGTTCTCGATTGCTGTCACTCTGGAGCGATTGCAACCATCTATAGAGGTGGCGACGCCGAGAGTTCGCTCAATGGATTGGCGCATTCTTTCGGCACTTACATCCTGACGGCCTCGACGGCCATCCAGTTCGCCGAGGAGCGGGAGAAGGACGGGCACGGTGTCTTCACCAAGGCCTTGATCGATTGCTTGCGCGAGGGCGGCAAGGAGAGCATTACCGTCGATGACTGGTACGAATATGCTTATGACCACCTCAGGCTTGACGGAAAGCAAACCCCTGTCAAATGGGGCCTGCGGGGGGAGGGTCCATCGTTTGAAATTGGAATTTTAAAGCAAAGCACGAACGGGAGCGTCAACTAGAACGAGAGCGACTTGAACGGGAACGTCAACTAGAGCGGTATCCGAACGGAGTGAATCACTTGGGGGATTCCCGAATCGGCTGAATTCTGATTCAGGATTCCTGCCGCGGAAAGGGGGCGGCGGGCGAAGCTGGCCAAAGGTTCCCGCAGGCATAGC
>JBQTKC010000288.1:0-3544 GCA_052386575.1 Beijerinckiaceae bacterium | reverse complement strand
TGGAGCCAAGACAGAAAGGCTTTTATGGCAGATTTCAAGCGCAAGGTCACCCGTGGTGTCCGATGGAGCGGTATTAACACGCTAAGCACTACCGCAATACATTTTATTGAGCTCGCCGTCTTAGCTCATCTGCTCGGGGCAGAGGCTTATGGACTAATGGCCATTGTCAGCGTGATTACGGGCTTCGGGACTGTCTTCTCAAATCTAGGGCTATCGGGGGCTGTTATACAACGACTGTCCCCAACGCGTGAAGAGTTATCCACTTTATATTGGATGAATGTCGTTGCCGGTTTTGCGCTATTCATTTTGTTTGCTCTTGTCGCTCCCCTAGTGGCCACTGCGTTCGGCGCGACACAGCTCAGACCGTTGTTGTCTGTCGCAGCATTTTCCTTTGTTATTTACGCTATTGGAGCACAGTTTTCAGCACAAATCGTCAAGAAGCTACGGTTTGATATCCTTACAAAATTCAATATCGCTAGTTCCCTGATTGGCATGTGTGTCTCTGTGGCGCTAGCGTTGTACGGATTCGGCGTGTGGGCACTAATCTGGGGGAGCCTGAGCGTCACGTTTTCCATCACCATTATGAGGATTGCATGGGCGAAAGCGGAGAAAATGTTAACGATCCTGCACTTCAACTGGAACGAAGGAAGGAAATACTTGAGTTTTGGTGTTTATCTTACAGGGCAGGCGTTGGTCAATTATATTAACTTTCGCATCGACCAGTTACTGGTCGGCTATCTCTTGGGCCCCATTGCATTGGGTTATTACAACATGGCTTTTCGTTTAGCGATTGCTCCGTTTATGAGGATAAACAGCATCGTGACAAGCGTCGCCTTCCCTGCTTTTTCGTTGGTTCAAGACGACCGGGCGTTGCTAAAAAGAGGCTTTATGAAAATGATTGGTCTTGTTACATCAGTAAATGCGCCCGTTCTTGTTGGCATGGCAGCGTTGGCGCCGCTGCTTGTCCCCATACTCTTAGGCGAAAAATGGCGTCCTGCGATACCACTGGTTCAGATCCTCGCGTTCTATTCCTTATTTCGATCATTCGGAGGCGCTGCGGGCAGTCTCATAATCGCAAAAGGAAAGGCAAAATGGATGCTTTACTGGAATCTATCATTAACTTTGTTGATTCCACCGACTATCTTTGCCGCAGCCAAAACGGGCGATATGGTTAATGTTTGTTACGCGCTCGTCTTACTCCAGTTTTTTCTTGCTTTCATGCACTACAGAGTCCTTATACGTAAGCTCATCGGTCCGTGCTTTACCGAATACGCCGCAGTCATAGCAAAACCCATTGTCTTAGCGTTGTGTATGGGTGCCCTAATGTCTTTGGTGATCCGTTTCGTTGCATTAGATAGCAACATCCTGGCTTTTGCGCTGGCAGCGATAGTTGGACTGGTTGGGTATATAGTATTATCCTTCGTCTTCCAAAGGGCGCTAGTTACAGAGGCCATCGTGCTCCTTTTCGGTGGACCACGAAAAGAGTCATTGTCATAAAGCACCAGCTTCAGTCGCAGCGATTAAGGCTTGTAGCGTCGGTGGTATCGAAGCTCGAGCACAACGGTCGGCATCATATAGGCCGGCCGAGATTTCGCAACTTCTGCGGCCAGTTGAAGCATCGCAATCGCCAATCGCTGCCTTCGACCGCTAGCGCGCCGGCGTAGCCTGCGCCGAGATGCAAGCTGCATAAGGTCCAACGCGCGGCCTCGCGTTCGTCGTCGTGGACGCGCAGCGACACGCGCGACTCGTCCGGTGCGAGCGAAACGGTGAAGCGGTCGAGCGGGCCGAACAAGCCGGCCCCGGTTCCCTTGATATAGGATTCCTTGCGCGTCCAGCCCGCAAAGAATGCCGCGCGCTGCTGTTCCCGAGGCAGAGCGCGGAGTTCGGCGATTTCGGCGGCTGAAAAGAAACACTCTGCGATTTCCGGACCTACGATTGATTCCTTGATGAATTCGACATCGATGCCGAGCTCGCGTTTTTTGGTCACGGCAAGCAAGGCCAGATCATGCGAGTGCGAAAGATTGAAGCGGAGATCACAGCCTTTGGAAAGCACGGGTTTGCCGTGCGCGCCATAATCGAAGCGGAGATCGGCGGGCGGCGTGTCGAGGTAGCGCGCGAGCACTGTTCGCAGCCAGCCGCGACCCGCGACGAAATGTCTGCTGTCTTGTTCAAAACGAAAACGCGCCGCGCGGTCCAATTCGTCGGGCGAGAGCACGGCTTGCCGATCGGGCAAAGCGGCAAGCGACGCGCGCCAGACGTCGACTTGATCCGCCGCAATTCGAAGCCTCACGCCAAGGACGCTCGTTGAATGCTGGTTTGTGAGCTAGGAGGTGGCAACCGCGTGCCGGCTTCCAGCAGCATCGTCTTGGACCCCGGTGGAAGTGTGCGGCGCCGTCCGCGCCTCGGCCAGGCAGGTTCTCATCTGCTCGGCCAGAGCCCCTACACGGGGTTCGTTAAACAGCTCGATGTGCACGCCTGGGACCATGCGATGCGTTGCTTGCGCGGCAAGCCGGGACCAAGCGTTTTGAATTTCGCGGCGCCGCACCTCGTCCATATCGCCGGCCGCCCAGATAAACCAGATCTTGCCGGCATAGGCTCTCGGCACATAGTTGTTTTTCGCGCGCTGATGCGTATCCCTGATATAGCGCCACAGAAGCGGGCGCGGCAGAGGCAGCCTGCACGCCATGCAAATCCGAAGCGCGATTTTGCTCCCAGAAAAGTATAACACACGCATCAACACGGAGGTGATCTGCTCGATGACATTAAGATTGGCCAGGCTGCGCGAATGTCTTTCGACCAGCTTGCGGTAACGGTCGGCCGCGGTTGGCGTCTTCATATAGGTTCTCGGCGGTGGCGGATCGATCAAAACCAGCGCCGCGACCTGCTCGCCTTGAGCGAGCAGCTGCTGCGCCATTTCCAGCACGATCAGCGTCGCCACGCAGTCGCTGCTCAAATAATAAGGTCCGTGCGGCTGTACCTTGCGCAGGTGCGTCAGGTTATATGCGGCCATTTCTTCAATGCGCGTCATCCGCCTCTGCATCGGGTCCCAGTGAGAGCTGATTCCGTAGAGGGTCTCCTCGGCGCCAAGGTGGCCGCAAAACTCGCGCAGCATCGTTGCGATGCCCATCCATACGCTGAATAGCGGCGGGGTCGTTCCGTGCGGGTTGAGCGGCACGATTACGTCCGATTCATCGAGAGAATCTCCCGCCGCCAGGATTTGGCCGATCTCTTCTACGGTCGGCGCCTGGAACAGCGTCGCGACCGACAATCGCCGGCCGCAAGCCTTTTCGATTTCGGCGAGCACGCGAAGCACCAGAAACGAATGCCCGCCGAGATCGAAGAAATTGTCGCGGATGCCGACCTGATCGATTTTCAAGACCTTGGCGAAGATCGCGGCGACTTGCCGTTCGAGTGGCGTGCGCGGTGCAACGGGGGCCGAATCGGAGAGCAGTTGGTCGGGCGCCGGCAGCGCTTTCCGGTCGAGCTTGCCGTTTGGCGTGAGCGGCATCTGGTCGAGCGCCACGAACGAGGACGGCAGCATGTA
>JBQTKC010000287.1:0-3269 GCA_052386575.1 Beijerinckiaceae bacterium | reverse complement strand
CGGCCGCGGTGATTTTTTCAAACAAGTGCCTTCCGTGTGTCGCTTTGACCCTCAGCGAGAGCTGGCAACCTCGCCCGGAAGGCTCACGTGGGGTGATGATCTCGACTTTCTCGGCGAGCATCGCTTGCAAGAGAAACTCGAGATAACCCGTGAGGGCCTCCGACTTTTTTCGCAGCGGTTCCATGCCGCCGGCCTCGCTGAAGACCGCGAGCGAGGCGCGCATCGCGGCCAGGGAGAGGATCGACGGATTGCTGAGTTGCCAGCCTTCGGCGCCGGAGATGGGCCGGAACTCGGTGCCCATCTGAAACCGCGTCGCTTTGTCATGGCCCCACCAACCCGCGAAGCGCGGCAGATCGAAGCGCTCCGCGTGCCGCTCGTGAACAAAGCAGCCAGCCACCGAGCCCGGTCCCGCGTTGAGGTATTTATAGCTACACCAACAGGCGAAATCGCAGGCCCACTCGTGAAGTCTCAAGGGGATATTCCCAGCCGCGTGGGCGAGGTCGAAACCGGCCACGCAGCCTTGCCGATGACCGAGCCGGACGATCTCGGCTATATCGAGCACTTGGCCGGTGTAATACTGGACCCCGGGCAGTAATATCAATGCGATCGCCGCGCCTTCGCGTTCGATCAAGTCCGCGATATCGTCCAGTCGCAGGCAATCCTCGCCGGGTCTCGGCGTGGCCAAGAGCAGCGACCGGGAGGGATCGAAGCCGTGGAACCGGATCTGGGATTCGACGGCGTAATGATCGGAGGGAAAGGCGTTTTTCTCGATGAGGATCTTGTGCCGCTCGGCGCTCGGGCGATAGAAGCTCGCCATCATCAGGTGCAGGTTGACCGTGAGCGAGTTCATCGTTACGACTTCGCGCGGTTCGGCCCCGGCGAGCCGGGCCGTCTCCGCAGTCAGAAACTCATGATACGGCATCCAGGGATACCGGGATTCAAAATGACCCCGAACCCCCAAGCGCCGCCATTTTTCCAGCTCCTCGATCACAAACGCCTGGGTGCGCTGCGGCTGCAGCCCCAGCGAATTCCCGCAAAAATAGATCTCATCGGCGCCGTTCGCCTGTTTCGGGAGATGGAACTCCGCGCGAAACCGCGCCAATGGATCATCGCGATCCTGTGTTTGGGCGAAGTCGACGCCAAGCCGATAGGTCATATCACTCGCTGCGGGTCTGCTAACCCATTACGGCGAAAACAGAGGGAGTTTGTTAACACGTTACGGAAAAACGACGGGCTATTCTTTCCCCGGAGGCAACCGTTTTTTGTAGCGAGCCGCGCCAGCTCACGGGCCCGGAAGTATAGTAGACTTTTGTAGTGAATGCGCGAAGAGGAGTACTTTCTGGGCCCAGCACTTGTGCAGCCCCGAGCACATAGAGAAAGTCATCTCCGCCTGCGATCAATTCGATGATATGTCCGGCGCGTTCGGTCAACGGAGATCGCCGGCGCGGCGAAGTTTACATACAGTTTTCTGTATGTAAAGTTTACGCCTTTACTTTACATATAAAATCCTGTATGTAAAGTTCGCGATGAAAGCTCAACTCTTCAAAGCGGGCACATACAGGCAACAGTATCAATACAAAAGCTTTACACACGCGCCGATCAACCGCCCCTTTGCCTGGAACGATCCTGGTATCGATGTTCTGTTGGAAGACGCAACCAGATTTCTCGGCGAGTCGTACAGGCAACGGTCATAATTTACGTTTTCTCTTCCGTCATGCCGGTGAAAACCGGCATCCAGGCGAGCCTTCATGGGGGGGCACTGGACCCCGGCGTCCGCCGGGGTGACGGTTATATGGGGCTTGACGAGATTGAGCCAGAGCGGCGCTTCTCATAGAGAGTTTGTTATGAACCCGACTGAACAGTCTTTTAAGCGCCGTGCCCATGCCTTGGTCGACCAATTGCCGGAGACAGCCGACTGGAAGGATTTGGCCTACGAAGCCTCCGTGAGGCAGGACATCGAAGAAGGACTACGCGATAGTGAGGCGGGCCGTGTTACCGATAATGCTATTGTGCGTAAGTAATTCGGAGTCCGATGACACAATAAATAGGTGGCGAGGTCGACCACTACGGCTCTCTTCCACCCAATGCTGTTGCGCAGTTCGAGACAATCAACCGCCATCTCGCCAGTCAATGGGACGGCACCGACGCGGCGAGTAACACGTCGTGAGTTACCGAGCATTCATATCCTCCACTTTTGAGGACTTGAAGGAACATCGTCTACACGTCATCCGCTCTCTACGTAGGGCCGGGATCACGGTCGATCCCATGGAGGAATGGACAGCCGACAGCAACGAACCCAAGGTGTTTTCGCAGGATCGTGTCAAGAACTGCCAGCTGTGCGTGCTGCTGGTCGGATTCCGTCGCGGATTCGTTCCTGAAGGAAGCGATTCAAGTATTACCCAGCTTGAATATGAGGCTGCGATGCGGTTGGGCATCGATGTGCTCGTATTCATGCTTGACGAAAAGGCTCCTTGGTACCGCGAGTTTGACGAGCGAGATTCGGATCCCGAAGTCAAGCGTTGGCGATCGCAGCTCGCGCAGCGCCATGGCGTTGAAAAATTCGGCCTCGATCCAAGCTCTATTGACATCGGTGGCGCATTGGGCCGATGGTTAACGACGAAGGCTCCGCAGAAGAGTGGCCAAGCTTTGCCAGCTCGTATCGACTGGCCCAAAGACAAATCGCCGTATCCGGGCTTACTGCGGTTTGACCAGGAATACGCTCCGGTCTTCTTCGGCCGTGAGTGCGACGTCGACGAAATCATCGCCAAGATGCTTGAATCGACAGGCCGGATTGTCATCGTGAGCGGTGCGTCGGGAACGGGGAAATCGTCGTTGATCGATGCCGGTGTGTGGCGCGCGCTGATTCGGGATAATCGCATCGCCGGTAGTCAGGATTGGATCTGGCTACGGATCCAGCCAGGTGATAGTGAGACACCGTTTGCGTCTTTGGCTTGGGGGCTCAAGCAAGCATTTCCGAAAATTGCGATGCGACCGCCGGATCTCGCAAAGGTTCTGGAGGAAAAGCAAGACGAACTACAACAACTTTTAATCAAACACCTGGCAGGTGATCAAGAGCTTATCTTGTTTATCGATCAGCTGGAGGAGTTGTTCACGCGGGGTTTTGGCGCCTCGCGCATCCAGGCATTTCTCGATACGATCGTCGCTGTAACGGCGATCAAGCGCAGTCGCCTGCGCGTGCTGGCCACCGTGCGCAACGAGTTCCTGGGCCATTTGGCAGAAATTCCCGTGATGCGGCAACTGTTGAACGC
>JBQTKC010000286.1:0-9202 GCA_052386575.1 Beijerinckiaceae bacterium | reverse complement strand
GCCCAACGGCAATTCGCAACTGGGGCAATCTCGCGCGTCGCGCGCGGCCGGAAAACCGCGGCTAGCCCCACCCGCACGCGGCGCGCCAAAGACTCCATTGCCGTTTCCATTGCGGCAGCTCGATGGTGGTCTTGAAGGGATCGTAGCCGGGCTTTTCCATCTTGCGTAGATAAGGCTCGCAAAGACAAATTGGCAAGAAAGCCGGACGGCTTTTTTCGGGCAAGCGGGGGAGCTTGGCATAAAACATATCGAGATTCGCGCGGGCAAGTACGCGCATATCCGCGAGCGCGGCCAAGACTTCTGGCGATGCATGGCCCGCGGCGAGATCTTCACGCTTGGCGCCGTGCGCTTGCAATATCTCGGCTGGGACAAACGCGTGGCCCCGCGCGCGGTGCCAAGGCATGGCGCGGATCAGCCCGGTGATCCCATAGGCAATCCCCGCATGGAGGGCCGCTTCACGGCTCGCGGCAGTCTCCGCTCGCTCGATGATCAGCGCGGCGAGCCAAAAAAGATTCGAGCAAGTCGCCTCTGTGTAGGCTCCGAGCGCTTCGACGGATTGCACGGGATCGCCGTAAAGATCGGCGGCCCGCGCGGAAATCAGTTCGCGGAGAGGTACTTTCGGCAGTTCGAAACGGGCAATCGTATCGAGAAGAGCGGCGGCGACAGGATTGGCCCTCGCATCGCCTTCATTAGTCCCGTCGAGCGCGTCCCGCCACCATTGAAACCTCATTTCGCCAAGCAATGGCTCGGAGACGATTTTTTCCACGCGGGCGGTCTCAAGGCTGAAAGCATAAAGGGCGTGGATGTGCGGCCGCCGCTCGCGCGGAACAAAAAGGCTCGCGAGCCAGCGGTCTTTGTCCTCGCCGCGAAGCAGTCCCTCGCAAAAGGCGTAGTCCGCTTCGTTTGGCTGCGTCTCTTGCCCGCGCACCGGGTCGCGCCCGCGGCTAAGCCGTCCTCTTCGCGGGCTTGGCCGCTGGCGCCGGCGCCGGCCCCACGGTGTCGTCGCGCAGGCCGAGGTAGATCAGCATCGGCGAACAAATAAAGACCGAGGAGTAGCAGGCAACGAAAATACCCCAGATCATCGCGATCGAGAACGAGCGGATCACCTGGCCGCCGAAAACGACGAGCGAAAAGAGGGCGAGCAACACGGTCGTCGCGGTCATGATCGTGCGCGGCAGCACCGCGTTGACCGAGAGATCGATCAATTCGTCTGTTGGCATCTTGCGGTATTTCCGCATCATTTCGCGGATGCGGTCGAGCACCACGACGGTTTCGTTCAGGGAATAGCCGACGATGGTGAGAATGGCGGCGATCGACGTCGTGTTGAATTCGAGCCGGGTCAGCGCGAAAAAGCCAACGGTCAGCAGGAGGTCGTGCATCGTCGCGATGATCGCGCCAACCGCGAACTGCCATTCAAACCGGAACCACAAGTAGCAAAGCACCGCGATGATCGAAACGACGACGCCGAGCGTGCCGGACTGCACAAGTTCGCCGGAGACGCGGGGGCCGACGACTTCGGTGCGCCGGACCTCGTAGCCATCGCCGATGGCCTCTTTCACCCGGTTCACGGCGGCCTGTTGCGCGACGTCGCCGCCAGCTTGCAGGCCGAACCGCATGGTCACGTCGGAGGGACTCCCAAAACCCTGCACCTCGACGTCGCCGACCTTCAGATGCTCGGCGACGGAACGCAAGCCCGCGAGGTCGGCCGCGCCGTTTTTGGCGCGGAGTTCAAGCAAGGTGCCGCCGGAAAAATCGATCCCGAAATTCATTCCGAGCGAAAGAAAAAGCACGACCGAAATAATCGAGAGAAGCGCCGAGAAAGGATAGCTCACGCGGCGGAACCGCATGAACGGAAATTTGGTGTTCTCGGGCGCAAGGCGCAGGAGTTTCATCGGTACAAACCCTTTGTCGCGCGAAGGCGTTTCGCCTCGATGATAGAGCATTTCGTGGCCGAGCGGAAACCTGTTCGCCAGAGGCCGTTTCGCCGCGAGTCTCCTTGCAGCGAGCGGAGAGCGGTTTCGAGAACGCTCGAGGGCGGCGCCATTAAGCCACAGCCGTGCCAGCGTTCCAGGCTTTCCAATTGGCGAGCGTCACCCTCTCAAGATAGATTTTCGTCTGATCGGGATCGAGAAACTCGATCAGGAAGGCCCCATCGACCCAGACTTCGACCAATTGGAAGGTGCCTTTTCCCCGATCGGAAGGACGCGCCGGCCATTCCGCGCGCTTCGCGATTTCGACAATTTCCGCCGCCGGGCGATCGACGCCGATGGCGAGATGCGCCTCGCTCAAGCGCCGCCCAGCACCGTCGCCCGGACTATATTCGGCCTGTTCGGGTCCGTAGCTTATGTGTCTGCCGCGTTTGATCAGTTCGATGAACGTCGCGCCGTCGCTCGACCACGCCATGAAAGCCTCGGGCCCACCCGGAAAGAACGGCGTCGCCTCGCCGCCCATGATTTCGGCCAGCACGCGCGCCGCTTTCTCTGGATTGTCGGATGGAATGGACGCATGGGCGATCACCTTGATGTCTCCTCCTTCGCGGGACTGAGTTTCTCGCGAGGGCCGGGTTCTCGAATTCAAATCGGCAACCTCGCCGGCCGCTTGTAGCGATACCACAGCGCGATCATCATCCGCGTCATCGTGACAGCGGTCACAATCGAGGTAAGAATGCCTAGCCCCATGGACACCGCGAAGCCCCGCACCGGTCCCGACCCCAGAAAATACAAAATGGCGGCGGCGACGAACATGGTGACATTGGAATCGACGATTGTTGCGAAAGCGCGCTTGAACCCAGAGTCGAGCGCGGAAATGATCGAGCGGCCCATATGCGCTTCCTCCCTTATGCGTTCGTAGATCAAGACATTGGAGTCGACCGCCATGCCAATGGTCAGCACAATGCCCGCGATGCCGGGCAGGGTGAGCGTCGCCCCGAGAAGCACAAGGCACGCAAAAATGAACAAGACATGGACGGCCAGCGCGATATTGGCGAAGACGCCGAATATGCCATAGGTGATCAGCATATAAAAGGCGACGAGGGCGGCGCCGACATAGGCAGCGCGCTTGCCCGCGTCGATCGAATCCTGACCGAGCCCCGGTCCGACGGTGCGTTCCTCGACAATCGTAAGTTTCGCGGGAAGAGCGCCGGCGCGCAGAAGTATGGAGAGATTATTCGCCGACTCGACCGTGAAACGCCCGGAGATCTGGCCGGAACCGCCCGTGATGGGACTAAGGATGCGCGGCGCGGAGATGACCTTGCCGTCGAGGATTATGGCGAATAGTTTGCCGACGTTTTCCGACGTCACCTCGCCAAACCGTTGCCCGCCGCGAATATTGAAGCGGAAATTGACGATTGGTTCTTGCGTGCGTTCGTCGAAGCCCGGCTGGGCATCGGTCAAATCCTCGCCCTGCACCATGACGCGCTTCTGCACCGGCAGCATTTGGCCGGGCCGCTCGACGTCTTCCAAAGATTCGATCTCGCTGGGATCGGCGCCAGGTTCGGCGACAAGGCGGAATTCGAGTTTGGCCGTCGTCCCGAGAATTTCCTTGAGCTTGCCGGTATCCTGCAAACCCGGCACTTCGACGAGAATACGATCGGTGCCTTGGCGTTGGATATTGGGTTCCGTGGTGCCGAGCGCGTCGACGCGGCGGCGCAACACTTCGATCGATTGGTCGACAGCGCGGCGGACCTTGCTTTCGACGCCCGCCTCGGTCACCGTGAACTGGATGAGGCCGCTTTCATTTTCGCTCACGTCGAAGGCCGGACCACTCGCGGTGCCGGAAAGACCGCTGCCGGCAGAGTCCGCCAATTGCCGGAGTTTTGGCATGGCTTTCGCACGCTCGCCAGGATCGGGGATGCGCAGTTGAACGCCGCGCGACTGGGCGCCGATGCCGCCGGTGATCGCCACTTTCTCCTCGCGAAGTATCCGGCGGATGCTATCACGCAGATTGTCGACAAGAGACTTCACGACCGAATTGCTGTCCACTTCCAAAAGCACATGCGATCCCCCTTGGAGATCGAGTCCGAGCACGATGGCGCGGGCCGGCACCCATTTCGGCAGATGCGAAATCAACGCCGCGCGCTGTTCCGGGCCGAGGAGGCTCGGCACGATGAGGAGCAGCGCGAACAAAGTCATCGTCAAGATGGATATGATCTTCCAGGCCGGAAAACGCAGCATGATGGGGCAAAATCCCGACGGTTGCGGGCGCGGCCGAAGCCGTCAGCCCAAAGGTTCTGTTTGTTGCGGGCTTCGATTTAAGCTTAATCCTTGACCGGTTCGCCCCTGGCCCGCACTTCCGTAATCATCGACCGGAGAACGCGCACGCGGACATTTTGCGCGATTTCGAGTTCGAGCTCCGCATCGTCCACCACTTTCGTCACTTTGCCGATCAGGCCTCCGGTCGTGATCACGCTATCGCCCCGGCGCGTATTCTTGATGAGATTGTCATGGTCCTTTGCTTTTTTGCGCTGCGGCCGGATGACGAAAAAATAGGCGATGGCAAAGATCAGGATAAAGGGCACCAGCTGCATGAGAATGTCCCCATGGGTGGGGACCGGGGCAGCGGCGGCTTGGGCGAAAGCAGGTGTAAACAAATTCCTTCTCCTCGAACTTGCGTCAACTAAAGACTTGCGTCCGCCAAGACTTTTGTCTGCATGGCGCGCGAATATAGCCAGAGCAGGCGCGAAAGCAATGGCGCCAAGCACCGCCAACGAAATCCCGGGCTGCGCGCCAAGGCGGCGGAACAAGCTTTGCCTATGCTTTTCTGAAAACTGCTTGGCGGGCATTGCGGGCGCAACAAGGCGATGGCCAAAGCTTTGGAGTAGGAGCTTAGCGAGATTAATGCGTGGATCATCAGGGGACATGCCAGCGGTTCCGCCGGCTCGACCGCGTATTCCATCGCCATCGCCCACGCACGGCACGCCATCGAGAACCGGCGCGAGGCGCTCTGGCAAGGGAGACAGGCTCCATACCTCAACAAGAATCGAGAACCGGTATTGCCGCGAATTTGGGGGAGGTGCGCATTGAACTCTTGGCTTGGGGCGGTCAGGCCGCGATCGCGAATAATGACGCGATCAAGATGCTCACCAGGATGGTCAGGATGACGAGAACAAAAGACGGCCCAGCGTTTCCCGGCGATTACTCAGCCGCCAAGGCGCTGGAGCGGATCGCCGCCGCGCTTGAGAGTGTCGCTCAGGCGCAATCCCTGCCCTGCGATTTCAGCGCCGCCGACGCGTTCGTCTTCGACGCGAGAACCGCGGCGCTTGCCCCTGTTCCGCGCGTCAACCTCGTCGATATCGGGCTGTTACGCGGCATCGACCAGGCACGGGACACGCTTCTTGCCAATACGGAGCGCTTCGCCCAAAACTTCGCGGCCAACAACGCGCTTCTTTGGGGCGCCCGCGGCATGGGCAAATCCGCGCTCATCAAGGCCGTGCATGCAACAATCAATGCGCGGCTTGCCGCATCCGTGGATTGCAAGCCGCTCAAACTTGTCGAGATTCATCGCGAGGACATCGAGGGGCTGCCCCGCCTTATGGCGCTTGTGCGTGGACAACCCTGGCGATTTCTCATTTTCTGCGACGATCTTTCCTTCGATGGCGCGGATACGAGCTACAAGTCGCTAAAAGCCGCACTAGAAGGCGGGATCGAAGGACGCCCGCCTAACGTGCTATTTTATGCCACCTCGAACCGCCGCCATTTGCTATCCCGCGAAATGATCGAAAACGAACGCGGAACCGCGATCAATCCGGACGACGCGGTGCAGGAGAAGATCTCGCTGTCCGACCGTTTTGGGCTTTGGCTCGGCTTTCATGCCTGTTCGCAAGACGATTATCTTGCGATGGTTTTCGGCTACGCGGAGCATTTCGGTCTTTTTCGCGCGCGTGAAAAAATCGAGCGCGAGGCGCTCGAATGGGCGCTAACAAGGGGCTCGCGTTCGGGCCGGACGGCCTGGCAATATATCCAGGATCTCGCCGGACGTTTGGGCAAGGCGGTGGAGTGACGTATCGCCTCCGCTCTGCTTGATCGTTGCAACGACCCGCGGACGGCCAGGGAGCGGAGATTGGACAAGCCGTGGCGGCCGGACTTCCGCCATGTCACGACTCTGCAACGAGGGGCAAGGGACTCCCCCAGCTTCCCGTGAACACGAACTCGCTCAGCTTCCTGCGCCGCCGCGCGGCGGAATCGCGCGTTTGGAGCGGACCCGGCAGGCTGGCAGGGTCTCCCCGGTAGCCGATCGCCAGGGCTGTCCAGGCTTCGTGTCCTTGCGGAATGCCGTACATCTCTCGCGCCTTGCCAGGCAGTATGCCGATCATCTGATGCACGGCGAGGCCTCTCGCCGTCGCCTCGAACACGAGATTGCCGGCCGCCAAGCCGAGGTCATGGACCGCGGCCCGATTGTCCTTGCCGTTGCTTTCGAATTTCAGGCTCACTACGCACAGCGCGAGGACGGGCGCCCGTTTCGCCCACGCTTGGTTTCCCTCGGCCAGACAGCTGAGCAGACGTTCGAACTGCCCTGGGTCCTCCTTCGCGGCTACAATATAGCTCCACGGTTGCTCGTTGTAGGAAGAAGGCGCCCAGCGCGCGGCTTCAAACAACGAGTGCAAGTCCGTTTGCGCAACATGCCGGTCGTCAAATGCGTAGGGACTCCACCGCCTGGCGATGAATTCATGGACCGGATAATCCGTATCCGCCGTCTTACTTGTCGCAGGCATAACTAGCCTCCACAAAGTTCACTCATGACTAATCCGAGATGTTGTCCGCCGCCGAGCGGGTCAAGCCCGGCCATGGGGAAGGCAGGTGCGATCCTACGTCGCGCCGCTCGCGCCAATGCGGGCGAAGAGTGGCCGGCCGATTGCGCCGATGGCGAGGCGGCTCTTCCTCAATTCCCTCCATATTGATGCAAGCTCGCCTCGATGGCGGACTTCTCTTCCGCCGAGAGCTTGGCCAATTCGCCGTCGAGCCAGGCATCCTTCTCTCCGGCGGCTCTCGCGAGAAGATGCCATTTCATCGCTTCGACCGTATCCTTTGGCAATCCGCGCCCCGCCGCCAAAAGACGCGCGGCGCGGTTTTGCGCGACGGGATTGTTGCGCGCCGCCGCCTTGAGAAAGAGCTTTGCCGCCGCCGCTTCATCCTTGACGACGCCGATCCCGTTGAAAAGCATGATCGCGTATTCGACTTCCGCCGGAACGTTTTCGTCCTTCGCCGCGCGGCCAACCCAAAGCGCGGCTTGCTCATCGCTCTTTTCGACGCCGGTGCCATTCCTGTAAAATAGGCCCAACGCGTAGGCGCCATCGGAAGAGCCAAGTTCCGCGGCTTGCCTGAAAAACCGCGCGGCCGCCGGGAAATCCGCGGCCGCGCCATCGTTTTCGATCGCTAGAACGCCAAGGTTATAGAGCGCTCCGGCGTGGCCTTGCGCCGCCGCCTTTTGGAAAAGCCCGGCCGCGCCGGCGCGATCCCGCGGCACGCCATCGCCCTTCAGTTTGGCGATCCCGAGCGCGAAAATGGCCTGCGTGTCCGCGCGCTCGGCCGCGAGCTTGTACCAGCGGGCCGCTTCCGCGGCGTCGCGCCGGACGCCAAGCCCCCGCGAATAAAGCTCGCCGATGAGGGTCATTGCCGGCCCGTCGCCGGGATCGGCCTCGATCCGCTTCATCGCCTCGCGCAGCGAGGTCGCATAATAGCCGCGCTGAAAAGCCGCGAAGGCGAGATCCGGCGCGCCGCCGAGCCGCGCCGGAACCGGCAAGGAATCCATCTGCGGCGGGTTGGCCGGCGCTCCGATTTCTGCCGGTTGCGCGCCAGATGGCGCGGCCTGCGCGCGGGCGAGAATTTCGCCGCCTAGCAAAACCGTCCATGCCGCGCCAAGGCCGGCGCAAAGCCGCAGAACGCGAGTGCCGGAATCAACGCTCATGCGGCCGCCTCCGGCGCCGGCGCGATCAGGCGGGCCGCGTCCCGCAAAGCCGCCGTCGCGCCGCGCGGATCGGCAAAGACCGCGTCGCCAACCGCAATGAAATCGGCTCCCGCGCGAACAAGATCGCCGATCGAGGCGAGTTCATGCGCGTAGCCAACGCAAGGGACGTTAAAAATTTCCGCCCACCAGGCGACGCGCTCGACGATTTGCGCGTGCGTCTCCGCGCCCCCGCCAAACATAACATAGTCGGCGCCAGCCTCGCCGGCTTCCACTGCCGCGTCCCGCGTAGGCAACCCTCCGGCGCCAACAATGTGGCTGGGTTTTAGTGCGCGCAAAGCGGACTGCAGCTGCTCCCCCCCGCCATCAAGATGGACACCATCGGCATTGACGCGGACCGCCCATTGCGGGTCGTCCGCGACGAGGCAAGCAACGCCGTGCTGTTGCAGCAATGGGGCGAGCTTGCGCACGATCCTTTCTTTCGCGGCGGCGGCGGCGCTGATTCGCAAAAGCACGCAAGCCACGTCGCATGACGCCATTGCCGCCTCGAAGAGAAGGGGGTAAGGGGCCCAATCGGCGATAGGGGGCGTGATCAAATAGAAGCGAGGCGCGTCCATGACGTGAACCTTCCCGCGAGGATTTCGCGGAAGGTTTATTAAAACCTCCCGTGTGGATCACGCAACCCCGCCAAGCGGAGTCTTTACTGCAAACGCCACCTAAAACTCCGTTCATCGAGCGAGTATCGATGAGCGGAGTATAGCTGCACAGCGCGACACAGCCTCACCCGAAACAGCCCATTGGCGGCAGCTGCGCCTTCTTCAAGGCTGCATCCAGATGTTGGACCGGCTGGAATTCGATTGACGCGCCGCGATCCAGGCGAGCCTGGCCATTTGCAGAAATTCAGACTGAGCCGCTACCCCCTTTCGGTTCGCTTGTCGCAACGAAGCATCCGTGCTACCCGCAGCCGCGGGAGAATCTTTCACGATGGCTGACGGACAAGGCAACGGCAACGGCGCTCAGGCCGACATTGCGCCTTCGATCAACGCGATGGTGCAATACACCAAGGATTTCTCATTCGAGAATCCCAACGCGCCGCGCTCTCTCGGGCCTCAAGAGAAAGCGCCGAACATTGCGATCCAGGTCAATGTCAATGCGCGGCAAGTAGCGGAAGCCGACTTCGAGGTGAATATCTTGCTCGAAGGTTCGGCGGGCGAGGGCGCAGGTCTTCTCTTCAAGTTCGAGCTCGATTATGCGGGTCTGTTCCGGCTGCGCAATGTTGCCCCAAGCGACATGCATCCGGTGG
>JBQTKC010000285.1:0-12540 GCA_052386575.1 Beijerinckiaceae bacterium | reverse complement strand
CGGATTGAGGACGAAATTCACTGGTCACGGAAAACCTTCGGCAATAGATCGCGCCGTTGCAGTAAGTGGGCGCGGTCGGATTTGTGAAGCCGTGAGATTTAGGGGGAAGGGCGCGGCAATGCAACGGGCGGCGGCGCGGGGTCGGGTCAAGTTGAATTTCGGCTTGCCGCCGTCTTTGGGCGCTACGCTGGCGCTGCCACGGAATTGGCGGACCGGCTGCCTTGCCCAACTGTTTTAGCGAAAACCTTTGGCTGGTCGAGCGCCGCCATGGCGGCCCAGGCGTTCGCCTAGCTCGTGGCGCGGCGGGAGAAGAATCTGCCGATTACGTTCCCAATGACCACTGGGGTCGATACGCCGCAGCAAGGCGGGATTATCGCGGATTCTGGAGTAGCGTACGATTATTGCCACTGTTGGGCCATTCGCGTTCAGGCGAACGGGGGCTCGTTGTGGCTCACACGCACTATGCTACACCTTTCGTGTCTCACGAAATGCGATTCATGAGACACAACACTCCTTGACGCGCACCGTGAGCCTCAAAATGCGGCGCTCCCTCCGGCGATGTTTAGGCTTTCGCCCGGCAAGGGATCGTAGTCCACACCCATGAGATAAAGCCCTTCGGGCGGGGCGACCGCGCCGCAACGGCGGCGGTCGCGCGCGTCGAGCGCGGCTTGTAAATCGGCGGCGGTCCATTTGCCGCAGCCCACATGTTCGAGCGAGCCGGCGATCGAGCGCACCTGGCTGTGCAGAAACGAGCGCGCGCTGACCCTGATCTCGATTTCATCGCCGGTCCGCAGGACATCGAGCCGTTCCAGCGTGCGCACGGGGCTCTCCGCCTGGCATTCTGAATCGCGAAAAGTCGAAAAATCATGGCGCCCGACGAGATGCCGTGCCGCCACTTGCATGGCGCCGGCGTCGAGTTTTCTTTTGACGAGCCAGGCACGGCCTCCCAATACCGTCAAGGGCGCCCGGCGATTGACGATCCTGTAGAGATAATGGCGGCGGATAGCCGAGAATCGCGCGTCAAAGGTTACAGGCACAAGTTCGGCGGCCAAGACCGCGACCGGGTGCGGCCGCATATGCGCGTTCAGGCCATCGCGCAAAACATCGCTCCGCCACTCCTTGCCGAGATCGGCATGGGCGACCTGGCCCATGGCATGGACGCCGGTATCCGTGCGCCCGGCGCCACGTATTGCGACTCTTTCGCCACAAAGAGCCTTTAGTGCGGTCTCGATCACTTCCTGCACGGAAAGCCCATTGCTCTGCCGCTGCCAGCCGGCGAAGGGCGCGCCGTCATATTCGAGGGTAAGCTTAAAGCGCGGCATTGGTCATCTAGGCGAGCAACATTCCTTTTTCTATTCGCGCGCCGCGCAAAAAAACCCCGGCCGGCATCGGCGCCTTGCCCGAACGTTGCACTTCTAGGATGCGCAGAGCGCCTTCGCCGCAGGCGATTGCCAAGCAACCGTCGAGAACGCGTCCGGGCGTCCCCGCTCCTTCCGCGATCCGCGTGCGAAAAACTTTCACGCGCTCAACTCCCTTGCCTAGGTCGACCTCGAAAAAAGCGCCAGGAAACGGCGCCAGACCGCGGATGAGATTGTGTACTTCCAACGCCGGTTTTCTCCAATCGATCCGCGCTTCCGCCTTGTCGATTTTATGCGCGTAGGTGACGCCTTCCTCCACCTGCGGGGTAAACGCAAGCCCGCCGTGCTCCAGCATCGCCAAGGCGCGGGTCATCAAACCGGCGCCGGTATGCGCCAGCCTGTCACGAATTTCACCGGCATTCGCATCGGGGCCAATCGCGATGCGCTCTTTGAGCGCGACCGGGCCGGTATCGAGACCTTCCTCCATGCGCATCACGACGACGCCGGTCTCAAGGTCGCCCGCCATGACGGCGCGCTCAACCGGCGCCGCGCCGCGCCATCGCGGCAGCAGCGAGGCGTGCAGGTTGAGGCAGCCATGCGCTGGGACATCGAGAATGGTTTTGGGAAGGATCAAGCCGTAGGCGGCGACCACCGCCACGTCTGGCTTGAATTCGCGCAGGGCCGCCACGGCGTCCGCAGACCGAAGAGTATGCGGCGTAACGACCTCGATGCCAAGACGCAGCGCCGCCGCATGCACAGGGGACGGGGAAGGTTCGAGGCCGCGCCGGCCAGCGGGTTGCGGCGCACGCGTATAGACCGCCGCGAGTTCATGGCCCTCGGCGATGATTTTGGCGAGCACGGGCACCGCGAATTCCGGGGTCCCCACAAAAACGATTCGCAAACGTCCGGCCTGATGTTGGGATTTTCTGGGGCGCGAGTGATGAAACTCGGCACCGCTGGGAAATCAAGCTTCAGCCGAAATGAATGATACCCGCTCCCGGCACCGCTTCCAATTTCGCATCAGACTTATGCAACAAAATATGCTTTTGATATCAAAGGCTACGTTTCATGCATGAGTCTGAACATTTGTACAGCTTGGGTTGTCTACCGCACTCGATCAGGTGCAATTAGTCTTTAGTAACACAACTGCATTGCTCTCAAGACATTAGCTGACACAGAATTAGTCCCCAGTGGATCGGCTTCGGGGCTACCTCCGCGGTCACGATACCATTTGGAAGGCGCGTTGAAGTGAGCGCCAAGTTCTCACGACGCATCGCGGGCCGTTGCTCCCCCAGATCAAATGTTCGCCCAGCCGCCTGAAGGACCGCACAGAACTTGCGAATAGCGTCCGTGCCAACTGCCATCCGTCCGTCTCCGCGGGCGAGCGCGGCGTCCGGTTCATACAAGGCGGCCATCCCTTCAACGCCGCCGGCGGTTGCTCTTGCCACCAATAATCGCGCCAAATCCTGGGGATCGAGGGCGAAGTCTCGACTTACAGGATTCATGGCAAACAACCTTCCTTAGGCGGTAGGCTTTTTTCAAATCCTTATGCGCGCAAAAGCTTCTCCGATGATGAGTACCTTCGAGCCGTCTTCTCCGGCACGATATCCACCATCTTCGAAATGGGCCTTCGCCATATCGCGCAACGTTTGTAGACGCACCTTGTGGCGCTCGTTTTCAAAACGCCATTTGTCTGCCGGATGCTCCCGCGCTATACGCAGGACATCTTCGCTGGCGATCACATTCCTGATCATGCGAACGCCGCCGATTTCTGTGTCAGAACCGGTCAGCGAGAAAATGACTTTCTTTTCGAACGTCGATAAATCAAGGAGATGTGCCAACACACCATCGGCAAAATGCGGTACAAGAACATTGCGCGCCGCTTCAAGAATTTCTACCTGATGTTTCGGATTCGAATCCTTTATGAATCGATGCACCCAATCACATCGATAGGCTGCCGTTATGAGCCATTTACGAACCTTGTCACCATGAATAACGGTATCGACATGCTCGACCATACCGAGATTCCTCAATTTTAAAGTTCGAAATCCTTCTCTATCGACATCCGAAACCTCATTCACAGAATGCACATAACGGTGCAGATGGCGATTCCCGCGTGACTGCCAGCGTGTCTTGAACCAGGCATAAATGCCTCCCGCGCCCATCAGCAAGAAAATGGAGTTGTAAAAGACTGAAACGTGGATGGGCTTTATCACAAACCCAAAGATATGCATCACATTGTCGTCCATTTGGGTTCCCTTCAACCGTTATAGGCTCAGACAATACTCAGCTATGATCTTCCGGGAGCGGCCAACGGCGGCAAGCGGCGGGGCCGATTTACGCCTTCTTCTCGCGAGCGCCCGGACGCACACCAGCTTGTTGCGGGAGTATGGGGATCGAAGGGCGCGCCGGTCTCGCGGCGGGGCGAAGCAGGTTAGGCCCCGGTGCTGATGGGCGCGCGCTCCTTGCCCGCGCCATCCTTGCGGGCAGGGGCCCCGTGCTTGGCGTTCTTTCTAAATTTCCTCATGAGAAGGTCGCGCTTCAGCCGGGAAATATGATCGATGAACAAGACGCCATTCAAATGGTCGATCTCATGCTGGAGGCAAGTCGCCACAATGCCGTCCGCCTCGATCTCTTGCGCGCGGCCATCGCGATCAAGGTAACGGGCGCGCACGCGCGCGGGCCGCTCAATATCCTCGAAAACGTCCGGGATCGACAAGCAGCCCTCTTGATAGGTCGAAAGCTCATCAGATGCCCAGAGAATTTCTGGATTTGCGAGACAAAGAGGCTCTGGCGAAGCGGCTTCATCGGCGCGTTTGGCCACGTCGAGAACGATCACCCGCTGTTGCACGCCGATCTGAATCGCGGCAAGGCCGACGCCCGGCGCGGCATACATGGTCTCGAGCATATCGTCCATGAGCGCGCGAATGCTATCGTCGACCGCAGCCACTGGCGCGCCGACAAGGCGCAAACGCGGATCGGGAAGGATAAGTATCGTCCGTAAAGCCATGACAACAGATAATACCGGCGCCGCGCGAGGTCAAATTATCGCAGCCTTGGGCAGGAAACCGGTTTGACGCCGCGTTTTGAATGCGCCGTTTCAAGCCAGCGGCGCGTTCAAGATTAAGCGAAGGCCGAACGGATCGCGAAACGTCGCGACCCTGGTTCCCCAAAAGGTATTCATCGGGCTCGTCTCGCCTTTCGCGCCAAGACCCGTGGCCTTCGGCCTAAAAACCCTTTCAGCCAGTCCGCCCAAATTCAGCTCGAAGGGCTTGTAAATTATGTACACAATTTGGTACCATGAATCATGATTGAGGGTTTTGAATGGGATGAGGACAAGCGGCAAGCAAACATCGCGGAACGCGGGGTGGATTTCCGGTTGGCAGCTCAAATCTTTCAAAACACGATCATAGAGAGCGAGGATACGCGCGAGGAATACGGCGAATGAAGGTACCGGGTTTTGGGCCATGTTGGCGACGAATATTTCATCCTTGCCTACACATGGCGGGGCTCAATTCGCCGGATCATCAGCGCGTGGAAGGTAGGAGTCGATGGCAAGAAAAGATACGAGGCAATACTCACTGGACGATCTGAGGGCAATGCGTAAGCGCGGCGATTACGTGCCCACCAAGCTAGATGCGCCCGCGGCCGAAATCGGCGAGGAATTCTGGCAAAATGCCCATGTGGTCATGCCGCCGGGCAAGGCGTCGGTGCATTTGCGCGTCGATAGCGACGTGCTGGAATGGTTCAAGGCGCAGGGCAAAGGCCACCTCACCCGCATGAATGCCGTCCTGCGATCCTACGTCGCGGCGCATAAAAATGGCCCTCGGCGGTAGACCGGTGAGCTGGCACTATCGACGCGGCAAGTCGAGAGGCTTATCCAGGTTGTTGCACCTCATTAAGGTTTTGCGGCGCCTACCGTGAGATCGCGGAGCAGCCTTTCCAGTGCCTTTTGGTAGGCATCGTGATCCTTCCATTGCCGTAAATCGCCGATGTGCAGGTCATCGCGCAACTTGCGTGCCCATGGCTCCGGGGTTGCCATCACGGCGTCGTCAAGACGGACCGGGAACAAGACGAGCTGCTTCCTGTCCCGCTCTTCCGCAAAAGGCCTTATTCACTTCATCCTCGACCCAATCGCTGGCGATCGAATTTTTGGAAAGAATGAGCAGAAGCTTGTCGCGCAGTCGAATCGCCTCATCGATCGCATCCCACGTCTTGGCGCCAATAAGTAGATCATGCGGCGCAAACTAGCACCGGACTCCTTTGTTTTGGAGATCGGCGTGAAGCCGCTCCGCAAAATCCTGGTCCTTGCTGGAATAGCTGATGAAGCAACTGTACATTTGGATTGGCTGGTTCAGCAGCGACGGCAAATATTCGATGAATGAATCTGGAAGACCCACGCCACGCAAAAACGCAAGAAGCAAACGGCCGGACTCTTGCAGCGTTCGATAATCGACAATGCTCGGACCCGCGTGGCAGCAGGTCTCTAGTCCAGTGACTGCCGAAAGATCGACATCGGCAAGCACCGTTTTGTTCAACCGCCCCGCCGAGGTTGGCCCGGGTGAGGTTCGCCCAGCTGAGGTACGCCTCGCGGAGCTTGGCCCGGGTGAGGTTCGCCCCGCCGAGGTTCGCCCCGCTGAGGTTGGCGTCGCTAAGGTTCGCCCCGCCGAGGTTCGCCTCGCGGAGGTGCGCCCCGGCGAGGTCCGCCCCGCTGAGGTTCGCCCCGCCGAGGTTTGCACCGGCGAGGTATGCCCAGGTGAGGTATGCCCAGGTGAGGTCTATTGTCTCTTGATCATTCCCTTTCCGCCAAGCGTTCCACGCAGCGGCGCCTTGCCGAAATACCGCGACGAGTTTCTCATCAGCCATCCGCACTGTTCTCGTTATTCGTGGGTGGATTTCGGCGGCTCGGGCTCCCGCATCACAACTTCGAACGCCTTAGCGGACCTTACTCCGGAGATGCCTTCCGCCAACAGTTTCGGCCATCGAGCCGCCGCCGCCCCTCTCTCGGAATTGCGCCAAAAAATCGATCGATCTTGCCAGATCGAAACCGCGCCGCCGCTACGCCAGCGGCGCGTTCAAAATCCAGCGATGGCCGAACGGATCGCGGAACGTCGCGACCCTGGTTCCCCAAAAGGAATTGGTAGGACTCGTCTCGCCTTTCGCGCCAAGACCCGTGGCCTTCGCGAAAATTTCATCGACTGTCTTGACTTCCGCATATTCCAAGCTGACCGAGGCGGTCGCAAGCTCGCCCGGAAGCGGCATTCGGGTGTGGCCAAATTCCGGAAAGGCGTCGGCGAGCATCACCGCGCCGCCGTTGATGTCGAGCTCGCAATGCATGATCCGCATGCCGTCGAGCGCCGGCATGATCGCTTTTTGACGCGCGCCAAAAACCATTGTGTAGAAGGCGATCGCCGCCATCGCCGGGGAAACGGTCAGATAGGGCGCAACCGGCGGGCGCATGGATTCCTCCGCGGAAAAATCGTCGGTGCCGCGAGGGTACTTCCCCTGGCCGCGCCTTGCGAGTAAGAACTGTCACTCTATTTGGTTTTATTGCAAGCACCGCTTCCGGTGCAAGCGAAAGGCACCGGGAATTTCAATGGCAAAGCCTCGCACGCTTTACGACAAGATCTGGGACGACCATCTCGTTCAAGACGAATCCGATGGCGCGAGCCTTATTTATGTTGATCGCCATTTGGTGCATGAGGTAACGAGCCCGCAAGCCTTTGAGGGGCTGCGGCTGAGCGGCCGCCGTGTCCGGGCGCCGCAGAAAACCCTCGCGGTCGTCGATCACAATGTTCCGACAACCGATCGCTCGCACGGCATCGACGATCCCGAAAGCCGCATCCAGGTCGAGGAACTTGCCCGGAACGCGCAGGAATTCGGCATCGAATACTATAATGAGCGCGATCGCCGCCAAGGCATCGTCCATGTCATCGGCCCGGAACAGGGTTTTACCTTGCCGGGCGCGACGATCGTTTGCGGCGATAGCCATGCCTCGACGCATGGCGCCTTCGGCGCGCTCGCCCATGGCATCGGCACGTCCGAGGTCGAGCATGTTCTCGCCACCCAGACCTTGATCCAGGCCAAGGCCAAGAACATGCGTGTCACGGTCGATGGCGCGCTGGGGCCAGGGGTGTGCGCCAAGGACATTGTGCTTGCGATCATCGGCGAGATTGGCACGGCGGGGGGCACCGGGCATGTCATCGAATATGCGGGCGAAGCGATCCGCGCGTTGTCGATGGAAGGGCGGATGACCGTCTGCAACATGTCGATCGAGGCGGGTGCCCGCGCCGGCATGATCGCGCCTGACGCCAATACCTTCGCTTATCTCGAAGGCCGCCCCAAGGCGCCGAAGAATGCTGCCTGGGACGCCGCGATGCGCTATTGGGAAGGTTTGCATTCCGACGGTGGCGCAGTCTTCGACAAGGAAGTCCACCTTGATGCGGGAAAATTGCCGCCGCTCGTCACTTGGGGCACGAGCCCGCAGGATGTCGCGGCGGTCACGGGCACCGTGCCGCGCCTCGAAGCGGCCATGAGCGAGACGAAAAAAGCGTCCATCGCGCGGGCGTTAAATTACATGGGGCTACATGGCGGCGAAAGAATCACGGACATTGCTATCGACCGGGTTTTCATTGGCTCCTGCACGAATGGCAGGATCGAGGATCTGCGCGCCGCGGCAAAGGTCGTAACCGGGAAGCATGTTGCCGCGACCGTCAACGCCATGGTCGTGCCAGGCTCCGGGCTCGTCAAGGAACAGGCGGAAGCAGAAGGTCTCGATGCGATATTTTTGGCTGCCGGCTTCGAATGGCGCGAGCCCGGCTGTTCGATGTGCCTAGCGATGAACCCGGACCGGCTGCTGCCGGGCGAGCGCTGCGCTTCGACCTCGAACCGCAACTTCGAGGGCCGCCAAGGTTTTCGCGGCCGCACCCATCTTGTTTCGCCCGCGATGGCGGCGGCGGCGGCGATCGCCGGCCACTTTGTTGATATTAGGAGCTGGAATTGAGGCGCTTCAGATAGACGGGCGAATGACGGGCTTCTGGCGGAGTCCAGGCCGCCGCATTCCAACGTTCTGAATACCAAAAAGCCTTGTCGTAATGAACAGGTCAGCCTAGTGTATGCGCGTGACGAGTGATCATTGGTCATGTCTTTCTGGGAGCTATCAAAATGAAAGCGATTATCCTTGGGGTGGCGGCAATTGTTGCGGCCGCCTTTCCCAATATTGGCGCGCGGGCCGAGCAAAAGACTGCCAACGAAGAGAACGCCGTGCCCATTCCGCCTGACAACTGGCTATTCTTACAGAACGCCGATTCGATGACCAGCCAGGTGACGACCCTCACGCTTCAGGGGGTAGCCCCTCCGACCCGTATGTTCACCGATCGGCCCGAACGGATGACCGGCGATGCTCCCACTGCGAAGTTTGTAAGCTTCTGGACTTCCGGGAAGAGTGACTTCGAGAAAGATCCGCCAAATGCGACGCTCTCGGTGAATGTCGATGGACAGAATCATCTCTCGGTGGTCGAGCTCATCAAACCCCAACTCAAGGAAGACACCCTGACCTATACGGTCAAGGTGCTGAGTGACGCTCCGCCTCCATCCGGTGAGGCAGCCACCCTGTTTATCGACTGGTGGTACGGGCCCGGTTGGGGACCGCGACCCTTTTGGGGCCCGGGCCCCTGGGGCAGATGGGGTGGTGGTGCATGCTGGCGCGGCCCTTGGGGCGGGCTGCACTGCCGGCCGGCTTGGGCTTGGTAGAGCAATAGCCGCCACAACCGGGTGACGAGGGCCGCGCCGCGGCGCCTCGACTTCGAACCGCAATTTCGAGGGCCGCCAAGGATTTCGAGGCCCCACCTATCTCGTCTCGCCCGCGATGGCGGCGGCGGCGATCGCCGGCTATTTCGTCGACATTCGGGAATGGCATACAACGGGCTTTCCATAACCGATGCAGCGAAACGCGCGGCGTCACCTGGCCGGCACTCTCCGCGCGGCCTTCCCGAGCGGCTGCAACAAATGACGTGGCTTGGCAGTCAAAGATTCTCTCGTCATCGTTGCGCGCATGGAGCTGGCCGGGCCAAGCCACACAATAATCACAGGATCGATTTCGCCGACGCGCGCTCCAGCTGGCTTGCCATTGAGCTAAAATAAAAGCTAAATTGCCAAGGCAATCTGGAAAAAGGCGGATCATGGCAAAAAAATTAAGCGAGGATGACCGCGCTTTATTGCTGGCCGAATTCGAGCGCCTGAGTCAAGAACATCGCGACCTTGATGCCGCGATCGAGGCATTGCTCCAACTTGGCGGCGGCGACCGCCTGCAAATCCAGAGGCTCAAGAAGCGAAAACTCGCGTTGCGCGACCGTCTGGCGTTCCTCGAAGATCAACTTACGCCGGACATCATTGCCTAATCGCGCGGGAGGAAAATCGCCTCCAGCAAAAGTTCGAATGAACGATTTTCGCAGTTGGCGAACAGCAGTTTGGTGCCCAGGAGAGGACTCGAACCTCCACGGCTTTCACCACTGGTACCTGAAACCAGCGCGTCTACCAATTCCGCCACCAGGGCATTTTTCCTGATAGTGGCCGTTCCCCGGTTTTGTCAATACAATGCAATCACTGGCCTGCGTGCCGCGCCTCTTTACAGGCCGCGACCAGGCACAGCGAAATTAAGAGCCTCTCGGCGCTTTCGCGATTTCACTGCTTGCGAAACCAGGTAAACCACGCACGAACGAAACTTTGCATCAAGGACAAGCGGCGATGGAGGACGGACTAGTAAAATCGGACCGGCTCGTGACGGTGTTTGGCGGCTCTGGCTTTGTCGGCCGGCATGTGGTGCGCGCCTTGGCGCGGCGGGGCTGGCGGGTCCGGGTCGCAGTGCGCCGCCCGGATCTCGCCTTGCACTTGCAGCCGCTTGGCGCGGTCGGCCAAATCCATGCCGTCCAGGCGAATCTGCGCCATCCCGAGTCTGTCGCCCATGCGCTGCAGGATGCGCAAGCGGCGATTAATCTGGTTGGCATTTTGCAAGAGTCGGGCGCGCAACGTTTCGACGCGGTTCACCACCTCGGCGCGCAATCCATCGCCAACGCGGCAAGACAAGCGGGGACGGATATTTTTGTGCAAATGTCGGCGATTGGAGCCGACCCTTCGGGTTCTTCCCTCTACGCGAGAACCAAGGCCTTCGGCGAGGCGGCGGTGCGGCAAATATTGCCCGATGCCATCATCATGCGGCCCTCGGTCGTATTTGGGCCGGAGGATCAATTCTTCAACCGGTTCGCGCTAATGGCGCGGCTCATGCCGGCGCTCCCGTTGATCGGCGGCGGTGCAACCAAACTTCAGCCTGTCTTCGCGGGCGATGTCGCGGCGGCGATCGCGTTGGCCGTGGATGGCAAGACGGCGCCCGGGACAATCTTTGAATTGGGCGGGCCGGAGGTCGCGACACTCGAGCGGATCATGAAATTCATCCTGTCGGTGACAGGCCGCCGCCGCCGGCTTATCCCTCTCTCATTCGGGCGCGCGAGAACGCTCGCCTTCGTCATCAAAATTATCCGCACATTGTCACTCGGTATTTTTCCAGAGTTTCTTACCATTACCGCGGACCAAGTAAAACTTTTGCAACGCGACAATATCGTCTCGCCGCAAGCGGAGGCCGAAGGACGGACTCTTCGCGGCCTTGGAATCGCGCCCCAACCTTTCGAGACCTTGGTGCCCTCCTATCTCTACCGTTACCGCAAAACCGGGCAATTCTCCGGCACGCGGGCGGTCTGAAAGTGCACTCTTATTCCGGTGCCGCGCGCGGGGCTTGCCGGGCGGACCACATGATGTTTCTGGCGATACGGACCATGAATGCTGTCCCAAACAGAGGCGTGAGCAAATTGAAGACGGGAACGGCAAGGACCGCCGCCATGACAAGACCGGCGCCAAACAGACGAAGGGTGTTCTTTTCGCGCAAGCGCCGAACCTCGCCCTGCGGAAGATAGCGCGAGGCCGCGAGTTCGAAATAGCCGCGGCCAAACAAATAGGCGTTGGCGCCGAAAAACGCGGCGGCGTTGACGCCGGGGACCAGCAGCAACAAAAGCGCGACAAGATTGACGCCAAGCGACACGGCGGAAAACTTGACGGACAGCCATGCCGCATCGAGGAGCGGAAGTGCCCGGCCTGGCGTTTCATCCGGGCCTAGTTCCCGCTCAACTACTTCCGCCAGTTCGTCGAAGAAAAAGCCCGCGACCATGAAAGACACGGGCGCGACAAGAAAAGCAAGGCCGATGAAAAGTCCGATCCCGCCGATGAACGACAACGCCGCCGCCGCCCACGGATAGGGAAGCGCAACGCCCGCGACGATAATCTTGTGAAGCGCGATCCAGACGAGGCCAAGCAGAGCCAGGGTCAGCGCCAGCGACTTCCAAAGAACCGTCCGGAACGGCGGCGTAAGAATCTGGCTCGCGGCGGCGAGCGCGGCATCGATCATGATCCCCGACCCTTTTTGCAAGTGGTGTAGATTAGTCCCCGTTGAAAAAACAAGCGAAGGGGAAACGCTCTGCGCGTTATCCGGCCGCCCGCTCGATTTGGTGCATGTCTTCGTCGGATAGCCCGAAATGATGGCCGATTTCGTGCACAAGAACATGGGTGACGACGGCGCCCAGCGTCTCTTCGTGTTCCGCCCAAAAATCGAGGATCGGGCGGCGGTAGAGCCACACCATGTTGGGAAATTGTCCGGTCATCGGGGTCGCCCCGGATTGGGCGTGGCCGCAGCCGCGAAACAGGCCCAAAAGGTCGAACTCGCTTTCGCAGTTCATCTCGTCGAGCGTTTCATCGTCGGGAAAATCCTCGATGCGGATCACAACGTCGCTGCAGAGCCGGCGGAAGTCTTGCGGCAGGGCGGCGAAAGCCGCTTGCGCCATGTGGTCGAGGTCGGCGATTGAAGGCGCTATCATCAGCCGAAGATTTGGTTGTGGAGTCCTCACGGCAATGGCCTTCGGCTCTAAGCGCGACCCCAAATTAAGGCGCGCATATAATGCGCTGCCAAGCCGCGCACGGCCTCCGCGAAATCGGAGACAATCAAATGTTATTGAGAGCTTTGCAAAAGTTCCAATCCTGTGATTCTGTAAGACTTTCGCAGGGATGATTCGCCGATGCCGCGGCGTTGCTTTTCTCAACCTTCGCTCGCCGGCGCATTCGTGAAGGCCTATTCTCGGGG
>JBQTKC010000284.1:0-6464 GCA_052386575.1 Beijerinckiaceae bacterium | reverse complement strand
ACCGTCTGGGCAAGATCGATGATATGTATATTGTTGCGGGCGCCGAAAATGAACGGCGCCATTTTCGGGTTCCAGCGGTGCGACTGATGGCCAAAATGAGCCCCGGATTCGAGGAGGCCGCGCATCGTGTATTCAGGCAATGCCATGGGCGTTTTTTCTCCGGTTAAGGCCGCCGCGGTTCGTTATCGACCTCTCCCCTTTGAGTTCCAGCGAGGTGAGGCCACCAGGAGCGGACCTTTTAGCAGGCCCGCGCGATCCGCGTGTGGAATGGACGCGCTTATAGGGCGCACGGAGCCCAAATGCAAGGTTCGGCTCGTTATCGGCAGGTTCGGCTCGCTACAGGCTCGGCTCGCTCGGGCGGACCGCAGGGTCTCACTTAGAAATTGGTCCAGCGAGCGCCAAGAACGGTATTTGCTTTCGAGAGGATTGAGCACCGGGAAGCTGACCCGTACACAGGCGGCGAGGCGAAAGCGTCCAAGTTCCTGTGCCTTCGCGGAACCGTGCAACGGCAAGCGCAACCGTTTGGCGACCATTGGCATCGTTCAAAGCGTTCTTATGAAAATTAATTTCAAATTCTCGAGGTCCAAATACCGCGCTCTTAAATACCCCCTCGTAGAGTGAAGTGCCCCCTGTAGGATTCCGCTTTGGCCGGCGATGAGGACCACATGTACGCTGTATTTAATTGTATTGCCTATGAACATGACTTGCGGCTCGTGGTCCTGGCGGCCGTTATATGCGCGTTGGCCTCGTTTACGGCCCTCAGCCTGCTCCACCACGTGCGCACCTCCAGCGCCCATATGCGGCGGGCCTGGCTCGCGGTTTCCACGATTTCGACCGGCTTTGGAGTCTGGGCCACGCATTTTATTGCGATGTTGGCATTTTCTCCCGGCGTTCCGGCCGCCTACAACATCACCCTCACCGGGCTCTCGCTGGTTGCCGCGATCTTACTGACCGGAGCGGGATTGGCCGTTGCGGTAGAGTCGATTGCGGGTGCGGGCGCCTGGCTTGGCGGCGCCATGGTCGGCGGCGGCATTGCGGCGATGCATTATACCGGAATGGCGGCGTTTGAAATCCCGGGGCGGATCGTTTGGAATCCAATTTTAGTTGCGGTGTCAATTGCCCTGGGCGGGCTGATTGGCGCCGCCGCAATGCGGACCGGATTGCGGCAAGACAATATGAAATGCAAAATTCTTGGCGCGTTATTGTTGACCGCGGCGATCTGCAGCCACCACTTCACCGCGATGGGCGCCGCCAAGATCATTTTCGATCCAGCGATTCAACTCTCCGGAATGGCGTTACCGCCGGGATTGCTCGCGATTGCGGTGGCATTCGCAAGCTTTGTCATCGTTGCTCTCGCGCTTGGAGGCGTCGCGATCGAGATGCGCGCGCGCCGGCGCCAGCGTGAGACCGACCTCATGCGCGCCACCGCCAACGCCACTTTCGAGGGGTTGCTGGTTTGCGAAGGCGCCAATATTGTTACCGCCAACGACAATTTTGCGGCTCTCATCGGCTGCTCCATGGACAGCGTGGTTGGTGCGAACCTTGGACAATATTTTGCCGGCGCGGACATCCTGACGTTTTGCGATCACCCGAACCAGTCATTCGAGGGCACCTTAGTTCGCTTCGACGGATCGAGAATACCTGTCGAACTCGTCCAGCGGTCCATCGTTTTCGGTGGAACGCCGCATCGCGCTGTTGCGGTTCGTGATCTTCGTGCCCGCAAGGAGGCAGAAAAGCATATCCGTTTTCTGGCCCATTATGACTCGCTCACCGGACTTCCCAATCGGGCCAGCTTCAACGAGAAGTTGGATCAGGAGATTGCAGCAGCGCTGGCGATGGGGCGGCGGCTCGCCGTCTTGTGCCTCGACCTCGATCAATTCAAGGAAGTCAACGATTTATACGGACACGCGGCTGGCGACCGGACACTTCAGACCGTCGCGAAACGCATTAGTGCTGTGTTGGATGAAAACCAAATGCTGGCGAGATTGGGCGGCGACGAGTTTGCGATCATTGCGCCGGGCCTTTCCCTTCCCGCCACCGCCGGCCGCATCGCCGAGACCATCCTGGACGCCCTGCAACGCGGGGGCGAGAACATGGAAACCGATGGGCCTATACCAGTCTCCATTGGGATTGCCATCTGTCCCGATGAGGCGATTGATCGGCATGCCCTGCTCTCGCAAGCCGACATTGCGCTCTACCGTGCGAAAAATGATGGCAGGGGGACCTATCGCTACTTCGACGCATCGATGGTCGCCTCCCTCCGAGAGCGCCGCCTTCTCGAATACGACCTGCGCAATGCGATTTCCCGTGGAGAATTGCGGCTGGTTTACCAGCCAGAGAAAAACATCAGTCCCGGCAAGGTCGTGGGCTTTGAGGCGTTGCTGCGCTGGAAGCACCCAACTCGCGGGGAAGTTTCACCTGCAGAGTTCATTCCTCTTGCCGAAGAAACCGGCGTCATTCTTCAGATCGGTGAGTGGGTGCTGCGGACAGCCTGCCATGAGGCAGCAACCTGGACCCAGCCGTTAATCGTAGCGGTAAATGTATCGGCCGTGCAAATCCATAATGCGAACTTCGCCCAAATGGTCCATGAGATTCTCTTCGAGTCCGGCCTCGCCCCCGGGCAGCTGGAATTGGAGATCACCGAAACGGCGCTCGTCCGCGACTTCAACCGCGCACTGGCGACACTTCGGCGAATCAAGATGCTGGGTGTCCGCATCGCGATGGATGACTTTGGTACGGGCTACTCGTCGCTCTCGAACCTCCGTGCCTTTCCATTCGACAAGATCAAGATCGATGGCTCCTTCGTCAAATCGGTCGACAGCGGCGGCCAAGCAGCCGCAATCGTACGTTCAGTACTCGGGCTCGGCCGCGGGCTGAATCTTCCGGTGCTCGCGGAGGGCGTCGAAACAAGCGCGGAGCTTGGCTTTCTTGAGAGCGAACTTTGCGACGAGGCGCAAGGCTACCTACTGGGCAAGCCTGCGGCCATCGAGAGCTACCGTCGACTGACCCATGGAGGCGAGGCTATCGACGCGCGGCCCGCCGGAGACCACCTCGAGGCCAATGTGGCATGTATGTAAGGCCGCGCAACCGCGGACTGTCAGTCACAAGCGGATAGAAGCAAGGCTTTGCCTTCAACCAAGCGGCCGCAGGGCTTTGCCTCGGCGGCTTTGCCGACGACCCTGTTTGCGGTCTATCACGGCGCCGATCACAACGACGCGGACGTGACGCAGCGGGCCGCCGGCTTCCTCTCCCAATGGTTCGCCGGCGGACTTGTTTCGCGTTTGGCGATTTCGGGTTAAAACACACTCGCCGGCAGTTCTTGTCCATTGCCCGGCCGGCCCCATCCGCTGGCTGGAGTCTTGCGGACCCGCGATCGGCGCGCAGGTCCATTGCGCGGGAAGTCAAATGTGATGAAAGCGATGGACGTCGATGCAAGCGTTCTCGCGCGGCGCGCAAAAATCGTCGCCGCGATGCGGAGCATTGTTTCCGGCGAAAGCGTCATCGAACAAGAGACCGGCCGGCGACCGTACGAAAGCGACGCACTCACTGCCTACCGCACCTTGCCCATGGTCGTGGTGCTGCCCGACAGCGTCGCGCAAGTGCGCGGGGTTCTCTCCTATTGTCACGAGAACAACATCAAAGTCGTGCCGCGCGGCGCTGGAACCTCGCTCTCCGGCGGCGCCCTGCCGCTTGCGGACGGCGTTCTCCTGTCCATGATGAAATTCAACAAGATCAAGGAGATCGATTTTGACAACCGGTTCGCGATCGTCGAGCCCGGCGTCACCAATCTCGCCATAACCCGCGCCGTCGAGGGGAAAGGCTTTTATTACGCACCCGATCCCTCCTCGCAAATCGCTTGTTCGATCGGCGGCAATGTCGCGGAGAATTCGGGCGGCGTGCATTGCCTCAAGTACGGCCTCACCACCAACAATGTATTAGGCTGCGAATTGGTCCTGATGAATGGCGAAGTCACAAAACTTGGCGGGCGCCATCTCGACCAAGCAGGCTACGATCTACTCGCTCTTGTCGTCGGCTCGGAGGGTATGCTTGGCGTCGTGACCGAGGTCACGGTGCGGATTCTTCGGGCACCGGAATCTGCCCGCGCGATGCTGCTTGCATTCGACTCAAGCGAAAAGGCGGGAGACTGCGTCGCCGGTATTATCGCGGCCGGCATTATTCCGGGCGGCATGGAAATGATGGAAAAGCCCGCGATCGAAGCGGCGGAAGATTTTGTCCACGCCGGCTATCCGCGCGCGGCCGAGGCGCTTTTGATTGTCGAGCTCGATGGCCCTCCTGTCGAGGTCGATCATCTCGTTTCGTTCGTCGAAAAGATCGCTCACTCCCATGGCGCTTCCAACTGCCGGATTTCCGCTACCGAGGCTGAGCGTCATGCATTCTGGGCCGGACGCAAGGCGGCATTCCCGGCGGTCGGCCGCCTCTCGCCCGACTATTATTGCATGGACGGCACCATCCCGCGCAAGGAATTGGCAAAGGTTCTCTCAGGGCTGCGGGAATTGTCGGCGCGCCATGGGTTGCGCGTCGCCAATGTTTTTCACGCGGGAGATGGAAATTTGCATCCGTTGATACTTTACGATGCCAACAAGCCAGGCGAGCTCTCGCGCGCGGAAGAATTTGGCGCGGATATTTTGCGCCTATGCGTTGCGGCCGGGGGCGTGTTGACGGGCGAACACGGAGTCGGCGTCGAAAAACGCGATCTGATGCCAGAAATGTTCAACGACATTGATCTTGCCCAGCAGATCGCGGTCAAAAGCGCGTTTGATTCAAAGCAGCTGTTAAATCCTGGAAAAGTTTTCCCCACGCTCCATCGCTGCGCGGAGCTCGGCCAAATGCATGTGCGCGGCGGGCGGCTGCCGTTCCCGGATATTCCGCGGTTTTAGGAAACTCATTTTGAAGAAGCCGCATGAAGAAGCCGCGTGTTGTCAGGTGCACCAAGATGCTTCATGGCGCGGGATTTGGAACGAGCAAGATTTTGCGCTAATATCTTGCTTCGCCCCGTGATTTTTTAAGAATTTTCTTTCCGGCTAGACCAGAACCGAGCCCGCGAGGCGGTTGGTTGTTGGCAAGCGCGAGGCGTGTCCGGGATTGGAATGATGCAAATGTGAGGAGGAACTACGATGGAGCGGATTCTGCTTACAGGTGGGGCAATGATCTTGGTTGGGATAGTGTTGGCGGCGTTTTATTTCCTCATCGTGAGCTATGGATCGACATTCGAGGCGCTCGAAGATAGCGTTGTACGCTGGCTCGACAAGATGTGAAGTGGCGCGGCCCCGGCGACGGGCTTCACGGACTCAAGCGGCGGCTCAATCAAAACTTACGCGGGATCTCGGAATAAGGCCCTGCCCACGATACCGGCCACTACGGAGCCAGAGATCGGCGCCAGCCAAAAGAACCAAAGCTGGTCGACATAGGCTTTGCCGGCGAAGATCGCCGGGCCGGTGCTGCGGGCGGGATTGACCGACCCGTTGGTGACCGGAATGGCTATGAGGAGAATGAGGGTCAAGGTGAGCCCGATAGCGAGCGGCGCGAAGCCCGCCGGCGCCCCCGCCGACGTTGCCCCCAAAATGACCAGCACAAAAAAGAAAGTAAGAAGCGACTCGGTGATGGCGCACGAAACAAGATTGTAATGACCGGGGCTCAAATCGCCGAAGCCGTTCGAGGCGAAGCCGCCAAGCACAAAATCCGGGCTGCCTTCCGCCACGATCTTGAGCACCGCCGCCGCGGCGATCGCCCCGGCAACCTGGAAAACGATGTACGGAATGACATCGCCGAATGGAACCCGGTTTCCGGCCCATAGACCTATCGTGATTGCCGGATTGAAGTGAGCGCCAGATATATGCCCGACAGCATAGGCCATCGTCACCACGGTGAGGCCGAAGGCCAGCGCGACGCCGAGAAAACCGATCCCCAGTTGAGGATACGCGGCCGCAATGACCGCGCTCCCGCAGCCGCCAAAGGTCAGCCAAAAAGTACCGAGAAATTCAGCAATCGCGCGCTTGCCAAGATTCATTGAGTAAATCCTCTATTCGGGACGATTATACAGGACAAAAACGTATTGCCGCTGCGAAAAACATGCCGGGCGGCGATCATTATCTCCTTGGCAGCGGGGGCAGCGGCCTTTGATAATCTTTTCCTCTTTCGTAACCGTGCCGGCCGCTCAAGCTGATGCACCTTCATAGCCAGGTTTATTTCACTCGTCGAGCGTAAATTGCGTGAGCGCCAAAGAAAATAAAACCGGGCGTGCCAACGCGACGATCACAGCGGCGGGTATGCCATAGGCCCCGTGTTCCTAGAAGTCTTCCGGCAGAGTTTCGAGCAATTCGCAGGCCTCGCAGGCCGCATGGTTATCTCCTGTCGCGCGGCAAAAAGGCCAGGACCAAAAGACGGCATTGCCCAAAAAGATAATTTGCGCGAATATGGTGATCAAATCCTCGGTCATTGGGCAT
>JBQTKC010000283.1:0-8137 GCA_052386575.1 Beijerinckiaceae bacterium | reverse complement strand
GCAAATTGAACCGGAGAATCTGTGACCCATGTATCCGGTTCATTTTGTTACCCGTCTATCCGCTGGACAACGATCCGAGTCGGGGCCGGCTGGCTGTCGCTTGCCTAAACTCAAGCGCGCGGGCATGCTGAGCGGCAAAGGGGCGCGGGAGGGGCCGCTGGTAGAGATCGAAAACCCCAAGCAGCTCGAGGCGTGGCTGGAAAAACAGCCGCGCGAGGTTTCGGCCGCCTTTGCCGCCCGCGCGGCTTTGCGTGTTCTGCCATTCGTGCACCGGGCAAAAGGCGAGAGGGACTATACGCGCGCCATCGTTTTGCCGGTGTTCCGTGCTACAGGCGTCGCCGAATTTTGGTCCGCCGTTTCCGCCGACGCGACGCGCATCGAGGCGGGCAAGGACAAAAGAAAGGCGGCTTCCGCCGTCGCGGGCTTGCCGCTGTGGCCCAAGGGCGAAACTCCGGACGCGCTCAAGTCCCTATGGCAGGAAATGAAAGCCGCGCTTCGTGCGGAAAATCAGGACTGGGAGGTGTGGACGGAGTGGTACGACGCCCGGCTCGAAGGCAGGCGGTCCAATAAAAAGCTCGAAATCGCCCGCGCCACCATCGCAAACAACATCTGGGGGCAAGGCCCCGCCGCCGTAAACGCCGAGATCAAAAGGCTAATCGAGAACCACAAGCGGAAAGGGCGCACGAATAAGGACCCGAAGCCTTCACCCGTTCCCGAAATTCCCCCTCAACGGCCTGCCGCCTTGGAACCCATCTGGTCCGATGGGATATTGGTCCTGCCGCCGATGCCAGCGAGGACCGATGGCGATAAGCGCGCGAATGCCGCTGCGTTAAAAGCCCTGCGTGCGGAACTCATCGAGCTTGCCGACGACGTGGAGGCTGAGAAGAGCAATTTCGACAAACGGGCGGCTGCCTATCTTCGCCATATCGCGGAGCGCATTCCGAACCGCCCGCCGCCGCAACACGAGTTATTTCGCCTCGCGCACGCGAAGGAAGTTCTGCAAGCCTACAATAGCACCGTCAATGATCAGTGGCCCGAGCATCTCGCGGCGCGCTATCATGCGCTGACCCTTCATTTCGATCGCACGGTGCGGCAGTTCCCGAAATGGCGCGAGTTCGTTCGTAACGCGGATAAAGATCGGCTAACGGCAGATCAGATTGCGGAAATACCGGCGCTCTCGCACGCAATGGCCGACGCTCTCCGCGACGAAGACGCGCAGGAATTCGTCGATCCGCCAATCCCCACAGCTCTTGAAAATCTTCATGTGCCTTCTTTTGCGGAAAGTGAAATTGCCGCGGAGGCTCAACCTCCCGCCATGCCCATGGAAGCGCTGCTCCTCAATGAAGACGTGGTCGAATCGATCAATAATATCGTCAAGGAGGCCGTAGCGGCCGCGCTCGCTGAAGCAAGGATTCCCAAATCACCGTCGAAGGCCAGAGCGGCCGGCCCGAAAGCTCCAATGGGAATTGGAGAAACCGCCAGAGAAACCGTCTCTGGTTTCAAGGGCGAAGCTACGCACAGTATCATCAATGAAGGGAAACGCCTCGGCAAAGCGACCGGTCCGGCGATTACGAGGTGGACCAGACGATTGCTCTTTGGTGGTTCCTCTTTAGCTGGGGTGCACGCACTCGCGCCGCGCCTAATCCAGACGTTTCCAGACAAATTCGAGTGGCTTCAAGCGATCATGGCGTGGTTCTCGTAAGTCGAGAAGGAAGGGCGGCAAGCGCGGATATCGCCCTACTGCAACCAGGTTTTCAAATCGGCGATGCTTCCTCCGATAAGCTCGGCGCCGAACGCGCCTTGCGCCTCGCCACGCAGCACGATTTCCGCGGCCTTGACCGCCGCCTCGGCGGCGGCGGCGCGGACCTCCGCCGCCGCGTGCGCTTCCGCCACGCCGATTTTCTCCTCCGCCTGTTTGGTCCGGCGCTGAAGAAATTCGGTCATCCGCGCCCGCGCCTCGCTGGCGATAATTTCGGCTTCCGCATGGGCTTGCGCGACGACGGCTGCCGCCTCGGCTTGCGCCTCGGCGCGCCGCTGTTCGAACGAGGCGAGAAGAGCGTTTGCTTCCGCCCGCAGCCTCGCGGCCTCGGCGAGCTCGGCCGCAATTCTTGCCGCCCGGTTGTCGAGCGCGGAATTGATCTTCCTGTGCATGCCGAGATAAAGCATCAGGCCGACGAAAATCGCAAAGCCAACCGCGACAACAAATTCCGCATCGAACATGAAACTCTCCCGCGTCAGGCTTTGCTTGTTAAGATCGCCCTTGCAATGGCCTCTTGGTCGGCCGGTTTGCCGGTGATCCGCGAAACGATCGCCGCCGCCGCGTCGCCGGCGATCGCCTCGACGTTGCCCATGGCTGCAGTCTTCATTGCAAGAATTTGCCTCTCCGAAGCCGCGAGCGCGGCGGTGAGTTCGGCTTCCAGCACGAGGCGGTTTGCCTCGGTCTCCGCGTTTAGTTTTGCATGGGTTTCCTGGGCGTGCGCCAGCGCTTCGGCTTTCGCGCCAGCGATTGTCTTGTCATGCGCCGCGGCGGCCTCTTCCGCGCACGCCCTTAAAACATTCGCTTCCTTGATGTCACTGGCAATCGTATGCGCGCGGGTGCGGAGAATGCTCTCCACCCGGGGCAAGGCAATTTTCGACATCAAGAGATAGAGCAAACCAAAGCTGAAGGAGAGCCAGATCAGCATCGGCGCGAAATTAGCCGCGTCGAAAGGCGGGAAAGTACTCTCGCCATGGCCGTTGCCGGCCGGCATCCCGGTGCCCGCGGTGAGGTCTTGTTGTTCGTTGCTGGCCATGAGTACCATCTTGGGTGACTAGAAAACGGCGGCAACACCGCGCCCCGATGGCTTTCCGGGCGCGGTGCGACGGCTTTCTACTAGACCACGAAGAGCAAGAGAATCGCAATGAGCAAAGCGAAAATGCCCAATCCCTCGGCGAGCGCGACGCCGATGAAGACGCGCCCGAACTGACCATCGGAAGCGGTGGGATTGCGCAAGGCGCCCAAAAGAAATTGACCGAAAATTATACCGACGCCGATCGCCGCGGCGCCCGTGCCGATCGCGGCGAGACCTGCGCCTATAAACTTACCTGCTGCTGGATCCATTTCATACTCCGTGACATTGACGAGTGGGCGACCGATCTGTTGTTCAAATATTTATTCAGTGGCCCGGATGAACTGCGTCGTTGAGATAGACGCAGGTGAGAATAGCGAAGACATAAGCCTGCAGGACGGCCACGAGCAATTCGAAAGCCGACAACAAGATAGTCATCGCAAAAGGCAATGGGGCGACGATCGCGAAGGCGCCGGCGCCAAGTAAGCTAATTACGAAACCGCCCATCACCTTGAGCGTGATATGCCCGGCGAGCATATTGGCGAAAAGACGAACCGCAAGGGTGACCGGCCTGGCAAGGAACGAAATGATTTCGATCGGCACCAGAATGGGCAGCAACGCGGTCGGCACCCCCGACGGCACGAACAGCTTTAGGAAACCTGTGCCGTTGTGCAAAAGGCCGTAAACAATGACGATGCCAATGACAAGCAGCGCCAGCGCGCCGGTAACCGCGATCTGACTCGTCACCGAGAACGTATAAGGTATGAGTCCGATGATGTTGCAAAACAGCACGAATAGAAACAGCGTGAAAACGAAGGGGAAGAAGCGCATGCCGTCATGGCCGCCCCCCATGCGCACGGTGGAGGCGACGAATTCGTAGGCGAGCTCCGCGATGGACTGCAGTCTGCCGGGAACGAGCGCGCGCGCGCGCGTTCCGAGGAGCATCAAGGCGGCGGCCGATAAAACGACGATCACCATGAAAAGAGAGGCATTGGTGAAAGACGCATCGGTGCCGAAGGCGTGCAGGCCGATGATCGGTTTGATGGTGAACTGATGGATTGGATCCATGGTATTTTCTTCAGCCACGCCTTATCTTTCCTGTCGCTCGAGTTGATTCAGAAATGCAACTCTAGATTCTTGCTCGAGTTGATATTTGCCGGTGCCGCTCAGCCCTGTGAATTGGGCCGCTTCATGGCAATGCGATAAACGTTCCAAAATCCCGCCGCCGCGCCCAGGAGGAGGAAAACGATAAGCAAAATAGGGCTCGTCCCGGCAACGCGGTCAATCCACCAGCCGATGAAGGCGCCGACGATCACCGCCCCCACGAACTCGCTCAGGACCCGGAAGGCGAAGCCCACCGCATTCCCCAGCGCGGCGGGGGAGCCGCCGTCCTGTCCCGGGCCGCCTGCGCCAGAAGACTTTCGCGCCTCGCCATGTTGGGCGTCGAGGGCGCTCGACAATTTATCGAGTCGGGCCCTCAATCCTTCGCTTTCGCGCGCGCGGCTTTCATCTTCGCGCCCTTCGTTGCCGTGCCATTCGTCTTGTTCACGTTGATCCTTGTCCGGCCGCCCGCCGCGCTCCGCCACCCGTGTTGCTCTCCCCTTGATTTTTCCGCCTCGCCCTCACGCACGCAGAAATTTCTAACCCATTCCCGCGCAAAAAGCGAGGCGGCAAGTTTGTCGCTGTTTTTTCGAAGACTTCGCCGAGATGTTTGCCTGTTGCGATGGCACTTCGCAAATGGCGATCGGCGATCAACGCGCCCGTGAACGTGCTGATCAGGACTTCAGCGTCCCAAATGCCGCCGGTAGAAAGCTACCTCACCGGTAAGTATCTGGGCTAACTCGTCGCGCACCGGACCAGTTGCGAGAGCAACCTCCCGCATTGACGAGTAATCCGCCGCAGGATTCCGGTTGACCATAGCGCGAATTCCACGGACACCAAGCAAAGCCTCTAGCCGCCCCAATTCTTCATCGAAAAACGACATATCGCCAATAAAATCAAAGCCCCCCATGTTGACATCGCGAAAGAAGTAATCTTGGTAGAAGCCACGCATTTGCGGCAGGCGAGCAAAATCGAGCATTCCCATTCTTTCGTCAAGAAAGCGCTGATGCAGACTGTGCCCGCCGGGCGGTGAATTTAGCCAGAAATAGTAATGCGAAATCGTACGTTCAATAGGATCGCGCAAAAACGTGAGGCGGACGGCGTTCTCGATCCGCTCGTATTTTTTCACCCAAAAGTGGCCGTGCACGGCCAGGGCCCCCTCTGGCAATTCGCGAGCAGCGCCGTGCCGCGAAAGAAACCCCGCAGGATCTACGTTCATTGCCGAATTCGGGTCGATGGGCCGATCAGCGTAGTCCCGCATGACCTGGCCACTGCCATATACGCTTTCCAGCCAAACCGCAAAGCTCATACCCGCCGTTTTGGGCACATGTACTGAAATGATTGCTTTTTTCATCTTTGAACGCCGGTTGGCAAAAGTTTATAGGACAATGGCCTTGTTGATGCTGAGATTGCGGCTTTCGGGGAACTTCGATAGTGGCGGCCTCGGCCATTTGCAAGACAACGTATTGAAAGCCCTCGTCCGGTGCGGCTTGAGATCGTTTCTATCCCAAAGCTGGTGCACGCCGTGGCGCAACACCCCCGCCGGCTTTGCCACGCATCGCCTCTGATCACTCAGCCGGATATCCGGCCAGCTCGAGTTCACCGCGAAGATCGGCAACCCATTGTTCGCCGTTGTCCTCGAATTCAAGCTTGGAATGATCGAAGCCATCGGACCGGTATTCCAGCATCATCTTCGGGCTGTTCGTTCCTCGCAACATTTCCTCCTTGTATGCGACATTCAGAAAATCGCATACCTGGGGCAGGACCTGTCGAGGAGAGACGACCAAGTCTTCGAATTTGATCACCAGAAGACGCTCGTGGTTCGCACGCAAGGTGCTGAGAACGCGGATGGAAAATTTCCACCTCTCGATCGCGGTGTTGAGAGGTTGACCGGTCCTGTTGACCTTCGATCGCACGCAGGTACGGCCGTCGCGGACGATGAATATTGTGGGCACTCTGGACAGACTAGAAACGAACAAATTCAGGCAACACGCTGTCACAGGGCGCTCTGTGTTCTTGGTCGAATCCAAGGCAGCCGGCGAGCCCAATGCGCCGATGTGCTCGGTCGTCGTTTTATGGCCCCAAAGCTTGTCCGGAACCTTGGCGGCAAGTGTTTCGCAGGCCTCCATGAAGTTCCTGATTCGCTTTGATGCTCGAATCGTGGAATTCTCGGCCGTCTCCGCGTCCGTGGGCACGCGTCCCATCAGGAAGTCGGTCGATAACTGTTCGAAGCAAACCTCGCAATCGGGATGGGAGTCGATCAGCCCTCCGAGTAGGCTCGTGCCGCCGCGTCCGGCACCGATCAAATGGAACGCGAACCCGCCCATGTCTAATCCCTCTTCTGCCATGCAACGTGGGGTTACCGCAGAATCCTCCCCGAAACGTAGGCAGTGGGTTTTTGCGTTGGAGTGCTGCCATTCGCAGCGATTTGGCAGACGAGTTGCGCCGCCAAAATCGCGCGCCTTTACAAAGACTGCGCAAACTCCATACGCTTTGGAGTAGCCCCTGCTCTAAGATCGGCATGGCGGTGCATAACCTTGCCTCCGACGCGACGATCCCATGGAATGCGCCCTACCAGTTTCCAGAAGCCGATCCGCTTCTCTATCAGTAACGCCATTCAACTTACCCCTGATCGAACCGATCCTTACCGCTGAAGCGAGGCGGACCGATTATCCCGACAAATTATGTCCGCCAAAGGACCATGGGGGAACTTCGGCGGGGGTCGCTTTAAAGTCCGATGGAAGAGTCAGATCGGCGCTCGACGCCTGGCTTTGCGTCGAACTTTTGGAACGATTTTCGGGTAGAATCGTCGATGTCGAGGCTCCTATCGCCGGTCTGTGGGGAGAATTGATGGCCGATTCCAAACAGCGTGGAATTGCCCTAAACGCTCGCCGCGACCGCAAACGCTCGCCGCGACCGCGCGCGCGCAACCAAAACCTCGTGACGCGTCAAGGAACTCGCGCCATTCAGGTTGCCGCTTCTCAATCCCTGGCGCGGCGAATGAAATTCACCCTTTGTGCGCGGTTGACCATGTCTTCCTTGCGTTGAGCTTCCGCTATTCTCATTTTGAGACGCCCCAACGAATGACTAATAAGTTGTTATCTATGTTATTAAAATAGTTAGGTAATACTACGAATGCGAGGTCATACTTATTATATCGTGTTGAGTAGAGTTTTTCGAGGTGATCGTACCACCTTTCGACCATACTCGTCGCGATATCTTCGACGATGTAAATACCGCCCGGACGCAGGTGCTCGAGCGAACCTTCCAAAAAGGATACGTTTGCCTCAAACGTGTGTAGACCGTCCTCGATGATAATATCCGCGCCCCCCTGCAATTCCGGCTGCGACCAGAGCTCACGGATAGACGCTTGGTCAAGTTGGTCGCAGTAAAACGTTTTGATCCGGTTTTCCTGAAACAAAATGTCACGATCGATGTCGGCCCCATACACAAGTGCATTCGGGAAGAGCTCGCGCCACGCGCGAAGAGACGCGCCCGGTCGCGCATCCATGGTGGAAGGCATCTCTCGTTTTTTGATGCCTATGCCGAGTTCAAAGAGTTTCAGGGGCTGATCAAGGCGTCCCTCGAAGAGGGCCGAATACACTGTAGTGAAGTTGTGCCGCCGATGGTAGCCTTTATCACTGCCGTACTCGGACATGACGCGGCACATTCTTGTCGGAACCAACGCGTTCACGCTCCGAAGCTGCTTCACAAGATCTGAGGTGGAACCCTCGCCACCGAAGCCACGAACTTCTAGTCTGCGTCTCGTTAACCCGTAGGATACTAGACCTGGAAGTTCTAATGAAAGAATCGACCAGATGGATTTGACATATAGGAACGCTTTACGCGGAAGTACTCGCGAAAATAAGTTGCGGGCTGCAGGTATCACACCAAGCATATTGTCTAGAACCTTTCCCGGTACACCAATAGTGCCTTGCCGTTCACTCTTCGGCCGCCACTCTTCCTCCCCGTCGGTCACCGGCAACGCCACTCTCCGGTGTACGGTATCACCTAATAGTCGCAGCGTCGGTTAACTTTCCGTGTCTCCAAAAGTATAGCGAAAATTCGAGAATGGAATCAAGGGGGGACCTCGAGGAATTTAAGCTTTTGATGCGGCGGAGGTGAAAGAAGGCCTGTTTGGGGAGCCGCGGCGTCGTGTTGCGCCGCGAAGTTCGCCGCCTCCCCGCCGCGGCGCCCCCGTCCGGAGC
>JBQTKC010000282.1:0-6011 GCA_052386575.1 Beijerinckiaceae bacterium | reverse complement strand
TTATTTTTCCGCTTCTGAGGCGCATCCAGGTCGGACCGAACATCCTTGAACTCGCACAATATCTGAGGAACTGGGTTATCATCGTTCTTTCGAAAATTGCCGATCGCAAGGTCGGCTTCGCCCGTGCCGCCCTTTGCACCCGCGCCTGCTATGGCGAACTTAGGCCATAAGGTGAAGGAATCTGCCTCTGCGCCCGCCTGACCGGTTTGGACGTACCCCCAAGTGTCATGGAAGAACTCCTGGATGAATGCGGACTCGGCGGAGGTTTCGTTAAGGTTGATCTTGCGCAGCGACCAACGTTTCAGTCGCGCTTCGAGCGCGGCTTCCTCTTCCGAACCCTTGAAGGCCGCGAATTCGAGCGCCCAAACCGACCGCAGGAAGGCCTTCGAAACGAATGAGTTGACCAGATCAGCCATTGCGTCTTCGAATCACTAGAGCGTTTCTAATTTTGTCTGAATCGTTGGGGAATTCCAAATCGGTTGGGATCTGAGTCGAGTTGCATGCTGGGATGGAGGCCAGTGTGCATGGCGTGAGCCTATTGCCTTGATCCGGGCAAGCGCATGGGGCTCACCAGCCACGCCGTCACTCGTGGCTGGCGTCATTCAAATCATGCGGGACCCGTTCGATCCGCGGCGCCCCCTCGCTCCAGCCATACCGCCGCTGCCCGGCCTATCGGCAAGTCTAGTGGCCCCACGCGCACCCCTCGGTACCCGCGCATTCAATCTTGCCGGCGCCTGCCCTGCGAGGCATTCCAGGCGTTCTAAACGGATTGCATCTCGGCTGACCGGTCGCGATGTTCACCATCGTCGCCGGGGAGCAGCGCGCGGGATTATCGTAAAACGACCCGCCGTTGATGGAGATATTCGAAGCGCTATCCCGAGCATGAAACAAAGTGCCGTGGATATTGCTGTCCGCAATTGACACGCTCCCTTTGTTTCCGACCTCGATGGTCTGGTTCCAGATTTCGGAATCTCGAATATCGAGCGAGCTTCCGGGCGCAAGCGCGGCGAGCACGGCTAGTTGCAACACCGAGTGTTCGACGCGCACTTTCGCATCCCGGCCGAAGACGCCGATTTCGTTGATGGTGGAATCCTTTATGGTGAGATCGGCGTTGTCGCCGGCATAGATCTGCCAGGCGATCGGACCGAGCTGGACGTCTTTGAGCGTCAGCCGGTCACTGATCCTGCCATTCTGCAAGCCGGCCTTGAGGCCAACGAGCGTTTCCCGCGAACCCGCCACCGTGTACGAGACCTTAAGTTCGCCGGTCGCTGGGGCTCGCGCGCCGTTACCTTTGATCGTGAGCTCCGAGGTAGGCTTGATCTCGATACCTAGTCCAGGTTGCGCGTTCTCAACCTGCATCGACCATCCCACATCGAGACCATTGCCGGCACCGATCCGCCACGAGAACGGACCATTTACATCGGGTAGAGTCAATGTCCCCTTGGCGTCAACTGCGTCCAGCCAGACACCGGTCCGTGTGCCGGTTCCACTGATTTCCGCGGACGCCTTGTCGTGGACGTAGATCTCGGTCGGGACACGCTGGGAATCGGCGATGGTTAGTTTGGCGGAGTCGTGAAGATTGGTGAGCAGCCACGACTCCTCCTCGACGAGCGTCGACCAGGTCACCATAAAGGAAGATCGATTTCGGGCCTCATAACTCATATAGACGCTGCCTTTGCCGCGGCCTCCAGATTTCTGGGTGCGAAACTCGACGTGGTCCAGCTTGATCGTTGAGTCATCCGTTGAGGTCATCGCGCGCTGCTGGCTGAACTCGTTGTCGATTGCGAACACCGCTCGTTCATCGGACTGGCCCTGGATCCATAGCGTCGCATGGTCCCGCACGATGACGTTACCGCCCACGACCAAATGCCCAGCCTTCCGCCCGCTATAGTCAAAGTGCAAGACGGCGCTCCCTGTCACAGTCAAGTCGCCGCCGACAGTGCAGTCCTCGACCACCGTCACGCTGCCGTTCACCGTCATCGGTTGCCGCGGATCGCAGTTGCGTCCGGCGGAGGAAGCGGCGGCTATTGGCGCCGAGCCGCTCGGTGGCACCCCGAGCTTCGCCAGGAGCGTGTCGAGGATTTTCTCCGCCTCCTCGGGCTTCCCGCTTCGGATCAGCTGGTCGACCTGTTGCATTCCTTCCTGGAACGGCGACAGGTCAGCACCGGACTCGCGGAGCGTTGTGGCGCCAGCGCCAACTTGGTCTATTTTGGCGTGAATCCGGGCGGCGATGTCTTCCTCAGCTAGAGCGCCCGCGTAACCCCAAGGCGCTATCACAATCAGCGAAGACAATACAATGCCCAATGCGTTGGCCAAGGCCGCGGTTTTCATCGTGTCGAGCTTGGCGAACACCATATTCCCGGCGCGCAATAAATCTCGGGATTGCCAAAATAATCCTCGCACCACTCGGTTAGCCCCGGTTCGGTTCATAAACGCTTGCGCAAGCAGTGTACTGTCAGCCGGGCACCGTCAAGTCAATCGGCTGTTGGATTTGAGGGTTTCTTTTGGACCATTACTGGAGTTCCGGGGCAAGACATCATTTCCCAAAAGGCTGTAACGCAGGAGCTGGAACCATGAGTGCAAATGCGCATTGTCCAAAGACAGCGCAGATGGAACACAAGGGATGCAGTGAACTCAAAGGATCTCAGACAACAAGTGGCGATCGTCACCGGCGCGTCGTCCGGCATCGGGCGCGCGACCGCGATGGCGCTCGCGACAGCGGGCGCGACGGTGGTTATGAATCATCTCCCGGCGGAGGCCTCTCGTAGCAAGGCTAGAGCCGTCCTTCGTGAGATCGGCGAAGCCGGAGGGGACGCGTTCGCGGTCGCCGCGGACATCAGCCGCGAAGATCAGGTCGAAGCCATGTTTGCCGAGACACTCGATCGCTTCGGCAAGCTCGATATCCTGATCAACAATGCCGGTATCGAGCGGCCTGCATCGATTCAGGACATGACACTTGCTGATTGGCAGACGGTGATCGACGTCAACCTGGCCGGCCAGTTCCTATGCTCGCGTGCAGCCGTGCGCGCATTCCTGAATCACAAAGCCAGAGACGAGACTTCCGGCACCATCGGCACGATTATCTTCGTGAGTTCGGTGCACGCGGTTATTCCCTGGGCTTTCCAGTCGAACTATGCCTCCTCGAAGGGTGGCGTGTCCCTGCTGATGCGCTCGCTCGCCCAGGAACTGGCGCCCATGAAAATTCGAGTGAACTCGGTGGCGCCCGGCGCGATCCGAACGTCGATCAACCGCGAGGCCTGGGCGAATGAGGAGGAAATGTCGGAACTCCTGAAGCTCATCCCTTACGGGCGCATAGGCGAGCCGGAGGATGTCGGCCGGGCCATCGTCTGGCTGGCGTCGGACGCGTCGGACTATATCACGGGGACGGCACTCGTCATCGATGGCGGCATGACGCTCTATCCGGCCTTCCGTGGCAAAGCCTGACAGGAAGTGGAATTACCACATGTCGAAGCCGATCGAGGACTACGGCATCATCGGCAACATGATCTCCGCAGCGCTCGTTAGCCGCGACGGGTCGATCGACTGGCTTTGCCTGCCGCGCTTCGACTCTGGTGCGTGCTTCGCCGCCCTTCTGGGCGGTCCCGAGCATGGCCGCTGGCTGCTGACACCGGAGGATCCGGATTGCCGTGTCAGCCGGCGCTACATCCCCGGCACGGCCGTGCTAGAGACCTGCTTCGAGTTGGCGACAGGAGCCTGCACGCTTATCGATTTCATGCCCCTCACCGACGACGAGGAGAAGGTCGACGTCGTGCGCATCGTGCGTGGCGAACGGGGCGAAGTGTTGATGAAGATGGAGCTCGTTCTGCGCTTCAATTACGGCCAAGCCGTCCCCTGGGTGCGGCGCCGCGATTACGGCCTCAGCGCCATCGCCGGCCCCGATGCGGTCGAACTGCATACGGCCGTCGCGCTGCAGGGCCGCGACATGAAGAGCACTGCCCGCTTCACTGTCCGCGAGAACCAGTGCGTGCCATTCACGCTCTCCTATCATCGTTCCCACAAGACGCCGCACTTCGTGCCGGACCGTTCGGAGAGCCTGGATCGCACGATCTCGTGGTGGCAGGATTGGTCGAAACGGTGCCGCTTCGACACGAAGAACGACGTGTGGCGCGATGCCGTCGGCCGCTCCCTCATCACGCTTAAATTACTCACGTTCAGACCGACAGGAGGCATCGTAGCGGCACCGACGACATCGCTTCCGGAAGCGATCGGCGGCACCCGCAACTGGGATTATCGCTATTGCTGGCTGCGCGACTCTGCACTCACGCTTTATGCGCTGCTGAATGCCGGCTACCGCGAAGAGGCGGAGGCTTGGCGGCAATGGCTCCTGCGCGCCGCGGCCGGCCATCCGGAACAGCTTCACATCATGTATGGAATTGCCGGCGAGCGCTGGCTGCCGGAAAACGAGGTGCCGTGGCTTCCGGGCTATGCGGGGAGCCTGCCAGTCAGAATCGGCAATGAAGCCGCGGGACAAATGCAGCTCGACGTCTATGGCGAGCTGGTCGAGACGCTCCATACCGCGCGGGAGGCGGAGCTTGCACCGCTGGCCGAAGCCTGGCGTCTGGAGGGGGTTCTTCTCAGCCACCTGGAGACGGTCTGGCGGAATCCGGACAACGGCATATGGGAAGTGCGCGGCGAGCCGCGTGCCTTCACCCACTCCCGTCTGATGTGCTGGGTCGCGTTCGACCGGGCTATCGAGTCCGCCAGACGCTTCAACTTGAAGGGTCCCGTCGATCGCTGGCGGGAACTGCGCGACACGATCCACGCCGATATCTGCGAAAACGGCTTCGATTCCAAGCGCAATAGCTTCATGCAGCACTATGGCGGCGGAGCTCTGGATGCGAGCCTCCTCCTCATCCCGGAGGTCGGCTTCTTGCCTGCCGACGACCCGCGAGTGATCGGAACGATCACCGCGATCGAGCGGGAACTCGTCCACAACGGGTTCGTGCTGCGTTATTCGACGGACAAGGTCGATGATGGAATCGGCGGCGAAGAAGGCGCGTTCCTCGTCTGTAGCTTCTGGCTGGCCGACGCCTATGTAATGTGCAATCGCCTCGACGACGCGGTCAAACTCTTCGAAAGCCTCCTAGCCGTCCGCAACGATCTCGGGCTGCTCTCGGAAGAATACGATCCCATTCGAATGCGGCTCGTGGGGAACTTTCCCCAGGGCTTCTCACATGTCGGGCTCATCAATACGGCCTTCAACCTGATCAACGGGCGCGGCCCGGCGCAGCAGCGCTCCCAGCGGGTCGCCCCTACTGGCGCCGAAAAGCATGGTGGACCCGGTGGTTGAAAGGGCCGCAATATCTCCCATGTGGGGGTTTGGACACTCCAAATTCAGAGAATGTTGGATGCCAGTTTCTCTCCCTCAGCCAACGCGTCCTCGTCCAAAATTCTCTGTCGCCTTAAAAGCGCGCAACAATCCCCATTGAATAACTACCGGCTGGCGCCGGTAGGTTCGTGCGCCTGAAGATACTGAAGCATGATATCGTCCGCAATGTAGCCGCTGGTGATGGAGAAGCAGCCGCGCGCCCGGCGATCGACGGTTGATATTTTGCTTTGGGACCGGCATTGAAGCGGATCGCGGCGAGAGCTTTCATCGAGAGGGCTTGGCGCAGGCCGACGCGATCCAGCATGGCGTTGCCCGTCGCGCCACGCGCTGCTCGATGCGTCCGCTCCGCGGCAAGGCGAGCAGTCCGGAGCGTTGCGATGCGACAGAAAACCAGCGCGAATCATCCCCAGTGACGAATCCAATAATCGCCTCAGCACAAGCGGAACTTTCGGATTCACAATGAGTCGGAGTATAATTATGGGGCACCTCGAAAAATTGTGCTTCCCAGCGCCGCGCGAATCGGATGCAAGGTTCGCGGGCGGTAAGAGCGGGGTTTTCGCGATGGGGCAGCTTGGTTTTTTTGATGTGAGCCGGCGATATGAAGGGCTGGACAAGAACAACGATCCGCTCGTCGCCATCGCCGCGCTGGTCCCTTTCGAGA
>JBQTKC010000281.1:0-6346 GCA_052386575.1 Beijerinckiaceae bacterium | reverse complement strand
AAAGAGCTCGAGGGCCGTATCCTCGCTGCCATCGACGGCATCAACCAACTGCCCGCCGTCCATACATGGTCCTACAACCTCGACAAGGCTGCTTGATATGATTCGAATTTCGGAAACGATGTACTAGTAGCCTTGAGTTTCCCCGTCTTCCTCCGGAAATAGCCGCGGTTGCCGCCTTTCCCCCGCGGGTTCCGGCAGTCCCAGATGGCGGAAGGCGTGCGGCGTCAGCATTCTGCCGCGCGGGGTGCGTTGCACGAAGCCGCGCTGGATCAGGAATGGCTCGATAATGTCCTCGATCCCATCGCGCGGCTCGGACAGGCTAGCGGCGATTGTCTCGATCCCGGCCGGGCCGCCGCCGAACGAGAGGGCGATCGTCTCAAGATAGCGGCGGTCCATCGTGTCGAGCCCGATCGCATCGACGTCGAGAAGACGCAGTGCTTTGTCGGCGACGCTGCGGGTGATTTCCGGTTCGTTGTCGACCGCCGCGAAATCGCGAACCCTGCGTAGCAATCGCCCCGCTATCCGTGGCGTGCCCCGCGCGCGCCTCGCGATTTCATTGGCGCCATCATCGGAGATCGCGATTGCGAGCACAAGCGCGTTGCGCCGCACGATTTGTTCCAGGTCCTCGACCGTGTAGAATTCGAGTCGCAGCGGAATGCCAAACCGGTCGCGCAGCGGCGTTGTCAACAGACCGGCGCGGGTCGTTGCCCCAATCAGGGTGAACCGCTTGAGGGGGAGTTTTACGGAGCGCGCGCCCGGCCCCTCGCCGATCATGAGATCGAGCTCGTAGTCCTCCATCGCCGGAGAGAGGATTTCCTCGATCGCCGGATTGAGACGATGAATTTCGTCGATGAAGAGCACATCGCGTTCTTCGAGCCCGGTGAGCTGCGCCGCGAGATCGCCAGTCTTGGCGATGACCGGCCCGGAGGTCGAATGGAACGTGACCCCGAGTTCGCGGGCGACGATCTGGGCAAGCGTCGTCTTGCCGAGGCCCGGCGGCCCAACAAAGAGCACATGATCGAGCGCCTCGCGCCGCGCTCGTGCCGCCTCGATGAAAACTTTGAGATTTTTCCGCGTTGCCTCCTGACCGGTGAAATCCGCAAGGGCCAAGGGACGCAGCGACCTCTCCGCGTCGTCGCCGCGCTTTTCGGGGGTAACGAGTCGAGGGGTTGCCGGCACCGGACGCAGCCTTTTGCAAGTGGCTTTTCATACACGCCATGTTCGCCATGGACAATGAGCGGGTGCCGCCTGGGAACCAGTCAGCGCGTCCCAAAAAATGTTCTCGCTCAATCTCACGTACTAATGACAGCGATCTCTTGGGCGAACGCCGGCACGCGGCTCAGCGGCGCTCCGGCAGCCCGAGCCGCCGCGCTTTCAGCCTGGCGAAATCGTCGCCGGCGTGATGGGATGACCGGGTCAAGGGCGATGCCGAGACCAAGAGAAAACCCTTGGCGAGCGCGATTTCGGCGTAAGAGGCAAATTCGTCCGGCGGTACGAAGCGCGCGACCGGATGATGTTTCCTGGTCGGCTGTAGATATTGGCCAATCGTCAGAAAATCGACGTCCGCGATACGCAAATCGTCCATCAGTTGAAGCACTTCGTGGCGCGCCTCGCCGAGCCCCAGCATCATTCCGGATTTGGTAAAGAGTCCGGGATCGATTTCCTTGACGCGCTGCAAAAGCCTGATCGAGTGGAAATAACGCGCGCCGGGCCGAACTTCGAGATATTTGGAGGCGACCGTCTCGAGGTTATGATTGAACACATCGGGCTTGGCTGCGGCGACCGTCTCGAGCGCGCCCTGTTTGCGTAAAAAATCCGGGGTCAGGACCTCGATCGTGGTGCTTGGGCTCGCCGTGCGGATCGCCGCGATCACTTTCGCGAAATGCCCTGCCCCGCCATCGTCAAGATCGTCGCGATCGACCGAAGTGATGACGGCATGGGCGAGCCCGAGTTTTTTGACGGCTTCGGAGACACGGGCGGGTTCGGCGGGATCGAGCGCGCGGGGGAGCCCGGTCTTGACATTGCAGAAAGCGCAGGCGCGCGTGCACGTGTCGCCCATGATCATGAAAGTCGCGTGTTTTTTCTCCCAGCATTCGCCGATATTGGGGCAGCCCGCCTCCTCGCAGACGGTCACGAGTCGATGTTCCTTGACAATTTTGCGTGTCGCTTCCCATTGCGGCGAGCCCGGCGCCTTGACCCTGATCCATTCGGGTTTTCGCGCCACGGGCTGATCGGGGCGATGCGCCTTTTCGGGGTGGCGCGGCAAGGACCTTGCGACGTCAGCAACACCGCTAGGGGCACTGGTCATGCGAGAACGTCTTCATCTTAACATGGGCGCAGATATGCGGGCAGACTCGTTGTTTCGCCAATCAAGGCCAGCGCGAGCCGCTCGCGCGTAAGACTTCGGGCATTTGAAAGGTCAGCGACTTCCAAATTGGTTCCGGTAAGGCCGGCGTTCTTAAAATTTACGCGGCGAAGAATCGCATTCTGGATATCTGTATAGCTTAAGTCGGCGTCCTCTAATTTGGCGTCGGTCAAATCAGTTCGCCGAATAAAAGTCCAGCTTAGATCAATTCGCACTTTGAGCTACCCCTTGTGCGGGTTCAGTACATTTGAGACGGTGGCGGGGTGCCGATGCCGAGAGTTTGAAGATATTCCGCCGGGGCTTGCCCGGCAAGGGCCGGTGCGGCCTGTGATGGGTGAATCGATGGGCGAAGGCGATGCACGAAGGGCTGGCTTTGACCGGCTGGCCCTCGATCTGCATCGAGACGCGGGCCAAGCCAATGGTACGATGAAGGCGATGCAGAACAAGACGGACCGCCAGATGCACGCTTTCCAAACCCCCCATGGGTAGAGCAGCCCTCGCGATCACCGATACGCCGCTGTCCGGAAGTTGAATCCGTGCAAAGAGGGGAAACCCAACATGCTAAGATTTCGCCCATAATACCGCGCCCGCGCATTCTCAATCGCCATAACTCTCGCTGCGCTTTCGGCATTACCCGTTCGCGCGGCGGACGCGGATCGCAGTCACGCCGCAAGGCGCGGGGGTCCGAGGCGGTCCGCCAGTCCACCAAGTCTTGCGGACGAGGCGCAAGGCACTTACAAATCCAATCCTCGAATTGGCGAGAACCAAATCACCGCAACGGGAAGCGCGCCGCCATGCCGTTCAAGGTTGACCGTACGGAACCGATCTAAGTCACGGTCGAACGGCCGCATACATGAAATAAGGGCGAGCCAATGGCATACACCAATGATCGCGCAAGACCTACGGAATCGCTGACCCTTGCCATCGACATCGGCGGCAGTCATCTCAAGGCAGCTGTCCTCAATGCCTCAGGAGAGATGTCCACGGATCGGGCCCGCGTCACGACGCCAGAGCCAGCCACGCCGGACCCGGTTGTCGCGGCGTTGATTGGCCTCTCACAAAAGCTCGGCCAGTTTGACCGCGTCTCGGTCGGCTTCCCGGGCGTGGTGCGGGCGGATGCCGTTTTGACGGCGCCCAATCTCGGTACCAAGGAGTGGCATGGTTTCAAGCTTGGCGCAGTCCTAGCCGAAGCCTTAGGCAAGCCTGTCCGCATGCTGAATGATGCCAGCATCCAGGGCCTTGGGGTCATTACCGGGCGAGATATCGAATGCGTTTTGACAATGGGCACGGGAATGGGCTTTGCCTTGTTCCAGGATGGGCAGATTGCGCCGCATCTGGAACTCAGCCAGCACCCCATTCGCAAGCGCAAGACCTACGACGAATATGTGGGCGCGGCCGCGCTTGAGGCCGTCGGCAGGCGGCGCTGGAACAAGCGCATCCGCGAAATTATCGATATCCTCGATACCGTTATCACCTACGACACACTCTACATCGGCGGCGGCAATGCGGAGCTGATCGAGCCCCCAATACCCGCCAATGTGAAGATCGTTTCCAACACCGCCGGGATCACCGGAGGCGTGCGGCTCTGGGACGCACGAATGGATCACGCGTTTGCCGAAAAGCCGTCCCCTTTTTGCCGCGCGACACTCGGCGAAGGCTCAGCAGTTTGCTGAACCGCGGAGAACCGAAACATGAGGATGGCTCCCAAGATACTGTTCGTAACAATGATTGTTATCGCCCCAACCGCAGTTGGCGTGGCGGCAGCGACGCCGGCAAAAAGGTACCCCTCGTCAGTGGCCGATATCGGACTTACGCCGAAATCGCCGCTCGCCTTCATCCCCTATGATGGCAAGGAATTGGACGCCTGACTTGTTGCTCAGATCTTAAGCACGGCCCTCAATTCGAGCAGTTGATCGCGCTTCTCCACCGCCATCCGGCGCGCCTCGTCCGTCGTGGCGGCGGCAAGTTCTTCTTCGGAATTTTTTAGCTCCGCATCGAACCCGGCGGCGTCGAGTTCCGCCAGCGGAAGTGCTTGGTCCGCGAGGATGGTAAGGCCAGAAGGAGCAACCTCGGCGAAACCGCCGCGCACGAAGAGACGCAGTTTTTGCGCGGGCGCCTCCTCGATCACGACAATGCCTGGCTTCATCGTCGAGATCAAAGGGGCATGATCCTCGAGGACGGTGAATTCGCCTTCCGTCCCCGGAACGACCACGGCTTCGACGTCTCCCGAAAAGACGAGTTCTTCGGGAGAAACAAGTTCGAAGTGAAAAGCCGCCATCGGATGCTCCGGGAAGTTGTTTCAGTGGTGTGCTCGCGCCGCGGAGGTTCGCGCCCCGCGTCAGCGGTTTCGGCAGGCGCTACGCCGCCTCGGCCGCGAGCTTCTGCGCTTTTTCGACGGCCTCCTCGATGGTGCCAACCATATAGAAAGCAGCCTCCGGCAAATGGTCGTAGTCGCCTTCGACGAGCCCCTTGAAACCCTTGATGGTGTCGGCGAGCGAAACCAATTTGCCGGGCGAACCAGTGAATACTTCGGCGACGTGGAAAGGCTGCGATAGGAAGCGCTCGATCTTGCGCGCGCGGGCAACCGTTATCTTATCTTCCTCGGAGAGCTCGTCCATGCCGAGAATCGCGATTATGTGCTGCAGCGCCTTGTAGCGCTGCAAAATCTGCTGGACCTGGCGCGCGACGCCGTAATGTTCCTCGCCGACGACGAGCGGCGACAACATCCGCGACGTCGAGTCGAGCGGATCGACCGCAGGATAAATCCCTTTCTCGGCGATCGCGCGCGACAAGACGGTTGTCGCGTCGAGGTGCGCGAAGGACGTGGCGGGCGCCGGGTCGGTCAAATCGTCGGCCGGCACATAGATTGCCTGCACCGAGGTGATCGAACCCTTGGTCGTGGTGGTGATCCGTTCCTGCAAGTCTCCCATGTCGGTCGCGAGTGTCGGCTGATAGCCGACCGCCGAGGGAATGCGGCCGAGAAGCGCCGAGACTTCCGAGCCCGCCTGGGTAAAGCGGAAGATATTGTCGATGAAAAACAGCACGTCCTGGCCCTTGTCGCGGAAATCCTCGGCGACTGTGAGGCCGGTCAGCCCGACGCGCGCGCGCGCGCCCGGCGGCTCGTTCATCTGGCCATAGACAAGGGCGCATTTGGAGCCCTTGGCGGAGCCGCCATGCTCGCGCGGATCGACATTCACCTTGGATTCGATCATCTCGTGATAAAGATCGTTGCCCTCGCGGGTCCGCTCGCCCACCCCGGCGAACACGGAATAGCCGCCATGCGCCTTGGCGATATTGTTGATGAGTTCCATGATAATCACGGTTTTGCCGACCCCGGCGCCGCCGAAGAGTCCGATCTTGCCGCCTTTCGCATAAGGCGCCAATAAATCGACGACCTTGATGCCGGTCACCAGGATCTGGGCCTCGGTCGATTGCTCGGAATAAGAGGGCGCGGGCTGATGGATCGCGCGCCGCGCGGTCGCGCCGACCGGACCCAACTCGTCCACCGGCTCTCCGATAACATTGATGATGCGGCCAAGGCACGCCTCGCCGACCGGCACCGAGATGGGGCCTCCGGTGTCCCTGACCGGCTGGCCGCGGACGAGGCCGTCGGAAATGTCCATCGCGACGCAGCGCACCGAATTCTCACCGAGGTGCTGCGCTACTTCGAGGACCAGGCGGTTGCCGTGGTTATCGGTTTCGAGCGCGTTGAGGATCTCCGGCAGACTGCCGTCGAATTTCACATCGACGACGGCGCCGATGACTTGCGTGACGTGGCCCGTGGACGTGTTGGGTATGGCGTCAGCCATGCTTTGCCCTCTTGATAGGTTGACCGCTTAAAGCGCCTCGGCGCCGGAGATGATCTCGATCAATTCCTTGGTGATCATGGCCTGGCGCGAGCGGTTATATTTCATCGTTTGCTTTCTGATCATTTCGCCGGCATTGCGCGAGGCGCTATCCATGGCGCTCATCCGCGCCCCT
>JBQTKC010000280.1:0-4280 GCA_052386575.1 Beijerinckiaceae bacterium | reverse complement strand
GCCAGGCTTGGCCGCAGGGACCATCGGCTCAATGATCGTCCATTGGTCGTCCGTGAGATCGGTGGGGTAGGTGCATCCTTGCATACGCCCGTTTATCGACCATCAAGGAGCTTTTGAAACACGTTCTTATAGAATACGGCCCTCGCAAATTCCACCACGCCTCGCACAGCCCCCCAATAAGCAGGAGGTCACCACATGCGTTCGAGCAAACGCCCACCGTTTCAATGGAACGCCGGTCGCAAGAAGCTTCGCGGCCGCAAGCGGCAGGACCGATTGCGCACCCGCTGCGGCCCCATTATGGAACTGCTGGAGCCGCGACTTCTGGTCAATTCGCCGTTCGCCCTCTCCTTGACCGGCGAGCTGGACCTGCTTTTTGGCTGGTTGGAGCCATCGGCCGCTGATGAAGTCAAATCGTGGCGCAAGAAGTTGCAAGGCTCCGAGCCCGACGGGTGGGAGGAGCTGTATGCCAACCTCGTGTAATCCGGGCAGGCCACGCTGTTAGGTCTGCAGGAATCTCCCGCGCAGTCATCGCCCGACTCGCACAGCAGCGAGGGCTGCGTCACCGCCTACGTCACTGTCAACGGCGACACGAACTCGGATTCAGCGTGTCCGCCGGATGAAAGCGCCGCCTCGGCCAGCAATAGCGATGGCGGTTTTAGCGGTTCGGCTACCGGGTCCATCAACGGCTCGTGGGCGTGGGGCGCGTATTCCAAATTTCATGCCGACCTTTCGCATGCCGACTGGCTGTCGATCGGAGCCTATGTGTCAGGCCTCGATGGCCCGCTGACGATCGACACCAATGCCGGAGTCAGCAATGCTTCCTCGACGATGGACCTGGGCGGTGCTGACCTTAGCTGGGCATCGGCCGGATCGTGGGCCATGGGGAACTCTCCGTCGGTCGCCAGCGTGGGCACCGAGTTCTCAAATGCGGCGATTGGTACTGCGCACATCAACGGCACCGCCAGTACCGGCGGCGACTCGGCCAATACGCACGTCACGGCAAACGGGGCCAACGTTCAGACGATTGAGGGGGCGGCGCTGGGTAACACTCACCCTGACCCTGACCTGAAAGGCGCGAGGTCCTACGGTACACTGAACCTCGGCACCTCGACAGGGCCGTCTTCGGGAGATTTTACAGGCGCGGCCAGCAGCGACGGCGAAACCTTGAATTTCAACGGTTCCGTGGAAGCTACGTCCGGCGGCAACGGCTGGATCAATTACGAATCTGACGCGAACCGCGCTCTGTCCGCAACCCAAGACACCACCATGACCGGCAGTGGCAACCTGTCGGCTTATACCTACAGCCCCGGTGGCTCTGGGCAGTCCAGAGTCGACCTTATCCAATCCGCCCATACCATCGACCTCAACAGCACCAGCGATGCTCACAACGCTACGGGCAGCGGGGCCAATGATGGCGTCGAAGACGGAGCCGCCGTATGGACTGCAAATGCGAAGTTTGAGTTGGTCTCGCATCCAACATTGGGGACCGTAGGCCAGGTCACGGCCGGTGGCGCTTGGTGTTCGGATTACTTCCATGTGGTGCCGCCAGGCAGCCTGGCTCCGGGAACCGCGTTTGTCGCCACATTAATCCCCGAGGCGCGGCTTCAGCACGCCAATGTGAGCTCCGCGGGCTCGTACATTCTCGTTTCCAAGTACCGTACAGAGGCTGTTGGAGTCGATGTGGAATTATTGCCTGACGTTGATGCGCAATTCCCCTCCTCGGCCGCTGTTCAATTCGATGTCGTGCGCGCTCCGCACATCGAAAGCGCAACGGCCGCCAATCTGACGGCCTACCGGCCCATGCACGGCGCGGACTATGCTCCCTTTACACGGATAGCCGTTCCCAACGCAGTCGAAGACTCCGCCACGCTCGGCCCCGGCATTCGGTTTAATCCGGCAGGTAATGCGGACGATACCCGCGGCGAGGATGATCTGATCGAGGTAACAATCAAGAGAGAGGCGGGTCAGGGCGACCTGATGCTCCAGCGATCCAGCAGCGATCTCAAAGTCTATAGCGACCGGTGGGGTATAACCGAGATCTCCTTCGACGCGAACAACCAGACCGCCCCGCTGGGGCTCGGCCCCGGCAACGACGCAATTACCGTCTATGTGGAATGGGCCGGCACCGGCACCGCGACGGAAGCCGACCTGAGAGTCAAGGCCCCCTGCGGCCCGACCTTGGACACGCTGAAATTCCATAAATTCCAAGGCATTGCCGTCGCCTTCGCCGGGCTCACTCAGTATACACCCGGCGTGGACGTGAATGCGGATGGCGATTTGCTTGACGTAGGCGACGACCCAAAGTCCGGTACATGGGCCGCCGCATATAAGTTGTATCAACAAGGCTACGACGCCTATTGGTTTGACCACGGACAAGGCGCATTAGCCAGGAATGAAGCAGACGCAGCGGTGCTCCGGGGCGTGAATCAAACCGCGATCTTCGGATATAGCCTGGGCGGGTGGGAAACTTACATGCTGGCGGAATACATCGATACGAACAACATCCCGCTCACGGTCACGTGGACTGGGTACGTCGACGCGATACGCCTCAGTCCAATACCGCCGTTCGCGTTCGCGGAAGACCGCAAGCCGATCGACTCGCTGGCGCATACGAGTCAGTATCAGACGGTAGCGGCGCTCAAAGGCGAGCCAACTACACAGAATTTGGGAACGGTTAAGTATGTCTATGATGGGGTCGCATCGACAAATGAGCGCGGCATTGCTACGTTTCCTTGCACCTATAAGAACCACCGCATTACAGTTTCAGAACCTGGCTTCGAGGAAGTGTACGTGAATTACAATTGGAAGTCGCAAAGGTTCGAAGCAGGAGTATTGCCGAACGAGACGATAGCCTACGAGACCAATGGGATTCTTCGGATCTCGATGGTTCCGAACGACGAAGGCAGGCGGCTGTCCGGAGAATGAACGCCTAATCCTTTATCCCATCGACTGAACAGGAAGCTGATGTATGGTCCAGAGAGTCGCTATAGTGTCATTAAGCGTGATTGTGGTCGGCGTCGCCTGCCGTATCGCATGGAGCGATGACCCCTCGGAAAACGGCAACGTACAAGGCCCGGACCCCGCAGCGATTCTGCGGAGGCTCAATTCCGGGGATGCCGCCGAACTTAGCCGCGGGATCGCCGAATTGACGCAAGCCTACCAGGAACGGGGCGGCAAGCCGGTATTCGACGCACTGTTCGATTGGGCACGGACGCTCGGGCCGGCGGGCGTGTTTGCAATCACATTGCCAGGACGGATCGGCATGCCGCCGCCGGAATACGTCTCCGGGCTGGTCGAACGGATGAAATCAGAGAATCCCGAGGAAAGTAGGCTCGCTAAAGAATGGCTGAAACTCATCCTGGGGGAATGGTCTGATCGGCGATTCGAGTGGGCGGCAACCGGGCCGATCATGCCGGAGAATCAACCGCCGGATTGGCGATTTGTGGAGCTTCTCTACAACGCCGCGCCGCGTGATACATTTGAGATGCTGCTACGCCGTTATGGTGAGAAGAACGCGTTCGAGTTGCGTGACCTACGGCGTGTTGCGCATCGATCTGTCAATCTGGCGATTCTGGTCCGCGAGCGGTTGGCCACACCGGAGGAGATTGAGGAGACGAAGCAACTGGTCGACCAGTTATCCAAGGACGAACGCTGGTGGGTACGCGGCTTGGCCTACGGGCTGGCGGACGGCGCACGTTTGAATACCGAAAACTTGCGGCAGCGCCGCGAACAGGATGCGTTTTACGGGCGTGCCGAGATTGAGAAATAGAGCGAGGCAAGGGGGCTACGACGGATGTCGCGCTGTACCCGCCAGACAAGCAGGCCCGCGCAACCAACCTCGGCCTCGAACAGACTGAGGTGCGTGTAAGGACGGTCCAGTAAGGACCGGTCCAGTTGATAGTCCTTATGAAAAGGGTTATCCTTGGGGAGCTTTACGGGTTCTCTCGAAAGAGAGGATCCTTTTTGCTTAACGGCCGCGCCGCACATGGCCTCAGTCGCACCCCCGCCCTAACTCGCGGCCCTCAAAGGTTACGACGCCTCGCCTGCAACCGCCCGCGCTATCGGTTCACACCCGTCGCACTTGGGGTCCGAGTGCAACCTACCGGTTTGCACTCGCCAGCCCGATAGCGGCGTCTCAAACTATCGCGCTATCGCCTTAACACACCCCCTTTGGTTAACAGCCAAAAAGTGACCAGGCCCCCGAACGGGCGGTTCGAATTCGACTCGAGTGACTGACCTACTCCGTCGGATGCACCGGGGGCGGAATGGAGGGCAGTACT
>JBQTKC010000279.1:0-3472 GCA_052386575.1 Beijerinckiaceae bacterium | reverse complement strand
GCCACGATCCTTGCGTTGGAATCCGCGCCGTTCCGGTCGGCGAGGCGATGGTTGCCTGCGTGCTCGCCGATCAATTCCTGCGCCATCGCGGCCATGTTGGCGAAAGCGCGAATTGGCCATTCGCGCCGCAAATGTGAAAGATTTGCCGATGCCGGAGGCGGAAATTTTTGGCGCTTCCCCCGTCCGCGCCCGCGCGAAAAAATTTTGCGAGGTCTACGGCCTAAAAATTCCGATTCTGCTTGCGCCGATGGCCGGAGCGTGCCCGGCGGGCTTGAGTGCGGCCGTCGCCAACGCGGGCGGGATGGGCGCGATGGGCGCCTTGTTGAGCCCGCCAGAAGGGATTGCCGCGTGGGTGGAGTCATTCCGGCGCGCGAGCCAAGGGAGCTTTCAGCTCAATTTGTGGGTTCCAGATCCGCCGCCCGCGCGCGATCTGGAGGCGGAAGAAAAAGTCCGGCGTTTCCTGGCACAATGGGGTCCCGAGATTCCACCGGAAGCGGGGGACGCACGCCTGCCAGATTTCGCAATGCAATGCGCGGCGCTGCTTGCGGCAAAACCCCGCGCCGCCTCCTCGATCATGGGGCTCTTTCCGCCCGAATTTGTCAGTAAACTCAAAGCCCGCGGCATTGCTTGGTTTGCCACCGCGACGAGTGTTGCCGAGGCGATCCTTGCCGAGAAGGCGAGGGCCGATGCGATCGTCGCGCAGGGGATCGAGGCTGGCGGCCACCGCGGCGCTTTCGATTCTGCCGCGGCCGAAAAGCAAGGTGTTGGATTATTCGCCCTCATCCCCCGCCTCGCCGGCCGGCTCTCCTTGCCGGTGATCGCGGCGGGCGGCATCGGCGATGCGCGCGGGGTTGCAGCGGCCCTGACTCTCGGCGCCTCCGCGGTGCAATTGGGCACGGCTTTCCTGCGCTGCCCGGAAGCGAACATAAATCCGGCATGGGCGGCAGCACTTGTCGAACTTGAACCGGAGGACACGGTGTTGACCCGCGCCTTCAGCGGCCGACTTGGCCGCAGTGTCAATAACCCTTATGTCCGGGCCGCCGCCGAACGTGGCGCGCCGCCGCCCGCGCCTTACCCTGTCCAGCGTGGCTTGACGCAGGCAATGCGCGACGATGCCCAGAACACCAACGACAAGGACCGGCTGCAAGCATGGGCGGGACAGGCCGCCGCGATGGCGCGCGCCGAACCTGCCGGAGACGTCGTGCGGCGGATCTGGGGGGAAGCAAACGCCTTGTTGCCTTAAGGCCGCTCGAGTATTGCCTTCCTTTCTCCGGTTCCTGTCACGTTAGTGCCATATGGCAACACCCTCTCGACATCGAATTTGCCATCCGGCAATATATGGGCATGAGACTGGCGGACTACTTTGCCGCGCAAAAATGAAGCCATCCGCTTTCGCGGCCACGCTTGGCGTGCCTGCGTCAACCGTCATGCGCTGGATGCGCGGCGAGCGCCAACCGAGGATCGATGCCTTGGTTAAAATCCAGGAAGCGACCCGCGGCGCCGTCACGCCAAACGATTTTCTCGAACCGGGAGATGAAATGGAGGTTGCCGCGATGTCCCATTCGGTCACGGGGGCGATTGAAGCGATCGCGCGCGGCGAGATCGTCATCGTCACCGATGACGGCGACCGCGAAAACGAAGGCGACTTGATATGCGCCGCATCTCTTTGCACGCCGGAAAAAATGGCCTTCATCATCCGCAATTGCTGCGGCATCGTCTGCACGCCTCTGACCAGCGCCGACGCCAGACGATTGAACCTGCAACCGATGGTGGCGGAAAACGACGCGCCGCACGCCACCGCCTTCACCGTTTCGGTCGATATCAAGCATGGCCTGACGACCGGGATTTCCGCCGAACAGCGCAGCAATACGGTTCGCGGACTCGCCGATGGCAAGATGGGGCCAGAAGATTTTGTCCGCCCCGGCCATGTGTTTCCGCTCATCGCGAGGGAGGGCGGGGTGCTCATGCGTTCGGGTCATACCGAGGCGGCGGTCGATCTTTGCCGGCTCGCGGGCTTGCCGCCGGTGGGGGTGATCTGCGAGCTCGCAAATGACGACGGCACCATCATGGCTGGGCCGCAAATCGAGGCCTTTGCGGCAAGATACGGGTTGAAGCGGATTTCGGTGGCCGATCTCATCGCCCATCGCCAAGCGCGCGAAAAAATTGTCGCGCGGGTCGGCACGTTTCAGGTCATGGGCACCAGCGGTCCGCTTACAGGCTATGCCTATGTCACGCCCTATGATCCGGTGCAGCATTTCGCCTTCGTCCAAGGCGAGATTGGCGATGGCCGCGATATTCCCGCCAGGCTGCATCGGGTCGATATAATCAGCGATGTGATTGCGGGCGGCGACAGCATCCGCAAGACGTTTGCGGCGTTCAAGAAAAACGGCCGCGGGGTGTTCATCTTTTTGCGCGACGGCACGGCGGGCGTACCGGTCAATATCGCAGGTAAGGAGAGGCCCGATTCCGAGACCAAGCGCACCAGGGAATGGCGTGAAATCGGTCTTGGCGCCCAGATCCTGCGCGATCTCGGGATCTCCTCGATCCGCCTGCGCACGCCGCGCCCGATGACCTATGTCGGCCTCTCCGGCTTCGGCATCGAGATTTCGGCGACCGAAGGGCTGGAGTAGGGTCGCGCCGAGCAACGTCTATCTGAGTACGGACAAAGATGTTCGCCTGAAAGGATTTCACATGGAAAAACAACAAACAGTAATCGTCGCAGGATTGATGTCGCTGGTTTTATTGGCCGTCTGTTGGCAGCCGGGCGTGACCGCGGCGACGGAGAATCCGGGACCGGAAACGATCGTCGACACGAACGGCAACTTGCGGGTTCCCGCCGATTACCGCACCGCTTATCAGTTTTTGGGCAGCTGGGCGGTGGCAGCGGGCCAAGGCGAGGGTTCGAAGGAGATCCATGTCGTTTACGCGTCGCCGGGCACGATCGCGGCCTACCGCAAAGATGGGCGGTTCCCGGACCGGTCCGTGCTAGTGAAAGAGGTGTTTGAGACGGCAACTGGACCGATGACGACAGGCACTGTCAGCTATGCCAATATATTGAAAGGCTGGTTCGTCATGATGAAGGATAGTAATAATAGTCATCCCGACAACAAGTTGTGGGGCGACGGTTGGGGTTGGTCGTGGTTCGATGCCGCCATGCCGTCAAAAACCACATCGACAAATTACAAAGTTGACTGTCAAACCTGCCATGTACCGGCGCGAGCGTCCGATTGGATTTTCGTCCAAGGTTATCCCGCGTTGAAGCAATAATGTTAGCAGGCGAGCAGTTTGATCCCGCTCGCCGCTGGTAACGTGCCGCGTACCCGGCTGCCAACCAAGCCCTCGGAGTTACTAATAACCCAATATTATACATGACATTTGATTGGCTTCATGCTATGGATGTGCATGGAACGGAAAGACTTTCGCAGCATGGGACGAGACGCACAAGAGGCTCTTCGCGAGCGCGCGGTCTATC
>JBQTKC010000278.1:0-2914 GCA_052386575.1 Beijerinckiaceae bacterium | reverse complement strand
CTGCCCTGCCCTTCGCGCTTACCGCTTCCCAGACGGCCGCGATGGCCGAAATCGAAGCCGATCTTGGCGTGGAAACGCGCATGCTGCGGCTGTTGCAGGGCGATGTCGGATCGGGCAAGACGCTTGTCGCGCTCTTTGCCATGGCGGCGGCCGTCGAGGCCGGGCGGCAGGCGGCGCTGATGGCCCCGACCGAAATTCTAGCCCGCCAGCATTACCAAACGCTGGCCAAGTTCGGCGAAGCCGCCGGGCTCCGCCTCGCGCTCCTCACCGGCCGCGACACGGTTTCCGCGCGCGACAGGACTCTCGCCGGGCTGGCGGAGGGCAGCATCGATATCGTGATCGGCACTCATGCGTTGTTTCAGGAAAGCGTTGTCTTTGCCGATCTCGGGCTCGCGGTCGTCGACGAGCAGCATCGTTTTGGCGTCCATCAGCGTCTGGCCTTGGGCCAAAAGGGCGCGGCGGCGGATATTCTCGTGATGACCGCGACGCCTATTCCGCGCACATTGGTCATGACGTATTTCGGCGACATGGATGTTTCGAACTTGCGGGAAAAGCCGGCGGGGCGCGAGCAGGTTCTGACACGCGCTCTGCCGATTGAACGCATGGACGAGCTTATCGCGCGGCTCAGGCGCGCCACGGACGAAGGCGCCCGCGCCTTTTGGGTCTGCCCTCTCGTCGAAGAGAGCGAGGCGCTCGACGCCGCCGCCGCGCAAGAACGCTTCGCGCATCTGCAAGAGGTGTTTGGCGATAAAGTCGGGCTTGTCCATGGCAAGATGAAAAGCCGCGACAAGGATGCCGCGATGGCGGCCTTCGCTGGAGGGACGACGAAGATACTGGTCGCGACGACGGTGATCGAGGTTGGCGTCGATATTCCGCAGGCAACGATCATGGTGATCGAGCATGCCGAGCGGTTCGGGCTTGCCCAATTGCATCAACTACGCGGACGCGTTGGCCGCGCTTCTGCCAAATCCTCCTGCTTGCTGCTTTATAAAGCGCCGCTCGGGGAGGCGGCCAAGGCGAGGATCGCGATACTGCGCGAGACGGATGACGGATTTCGCATCGCCGAGGAAGATCTTCGCCTGCGCGGCGAAGGCGAGGTGCTTGGCACGAAACAATCCGGCCTGCCGGGGTTTCGCCTCGCCGATCTTTCCGCGCATGGGCCCTTGCTCGCCCTCGCGCGCGACGAAGCGCGCAAGATCGTCGATGAAAATCCGCGCCTCGAAGGCGCGCGGGGAGAGGCGCTGCGGCTGCTCCTCAATATTTTCGAGCGCGGCGAAGCAATAAGGCTTTTGCGCGGGGGATAGCGGCGCGGGTGCTTCTCGGCGTAGCGCGGGGTGCAGCTACCTAAGCCAGCTCACTGCTGTTCCACCTCCACATTAACCTGGACGTGACCGGTGAGCGAATCGCGCTTGGATCGTCGCGGTTCCCCCTACTTTGGAGGCGAAGCTAGCCACAGCCTCGTACTGGTCACTCCGGTCAGGCAGGCATACTTATCGCCCCCCGGTGGTGAGGCATTGCAGTTAGTTGTTGGCCCGGCCCACCCGTAAGGATCCATTGGCAGGCAAATGAGAGACGGGTCACGGTTGTATGTTATTTCATTAAAACAATTCAGCCGCGGAGCCTGAGCGGCAACTGCAACCAGACTCTTGGGAAAAATCTGCTGTACTTCAAAGTGGAGGTGTGGTGACCCAGGCACTCCCGCGTCCCCGGTACGCGCAATTTTGCAGCCACTCATGACGTGTGTGCCCGCCGGCAGCGGAAAGGTCGTTGGGACAAAAGGCTTGCCACTTGAATCAGTGTAAACACACTTCGGTTGCGGCGTAAAAGGCTTCTGTTGGCCTTGGGTATCGCCGTTGGAAACTTGGCATTGCGGGGTAGCCCCGGGCAAAGTTGACGCTGGGTGTGTTAAAAGGTGCAAATAATATACACGATAGTTAGAGGCGCCATCGGGTATTTGCGCCAAAGCGTGAAAGAAGCAGTAAGCCCGATTGGGGTGGCCTGATTTCACCATTCCCACTGCTTCTAGCGGGTAAAAAATTGTTCCCGAGGTTGCGGCAAAGACTGGCCTATCCTTATTCAAGGTGAAAGGCGAATATGTGTCAGGGCGATAGTCATACCCAGGGTGGCCATCGTATTCGAGATAGTTAGGGCCATTCGTGAGTGTGCCGGTATAGTTGACACCGGTAAGCGAGAATGGTGTCCCCGATTTGTTCTTGTACCCCGGTTGATGCGTACAATCAGTCCCGTCTGCGCCGTTTTCCTGTAGTCCTTTGTCGCCGGTAAACGCGAAGACCTTGAGATCACAACCGTATAAGTGAACTACGCCAGGTTTCAAGGAACTTTCCATCGAATGATCAAAAACACTAATTATCGGCACCGTGTAAGGTGTTAAAAACTCGCCGGTGATTAGATCCTTTAGAGGAAATGACGAAAGAAAGGCTTTTCCGCCGATGAAATTCCCGAATGCTGTGGGACAATTGCCGACGGGGATGGGGATCGTGGCGACAAGTGTATTGGTCGCCGTGGCGATAACCGAAACCGTGTTCGAGAGAAAGTTCGTGACATAGACCTTCGTGCCATCCGGCGTGACCGCTACGCCAAACGGGCCGTCGCCAACGGGTATTGGAGTACCGACGACTTTATTGGTCGCCGTGTCGATCATCGAAACCGTCTGCGAGCTAAAGTTCGTGACATAGACCTTCGTGCCGTAGTGACCGCTAGGCCACCTCCGGCGAGAACGGGAATCGTGGCGACAACTTTATTGGTCGCCGTTTTGATCACCGAGACCGTGTCAAAACTAGTGACATAGACCTTCCTGCCATCCGGAGTTATCGCTACTCCATACGGGAAGCCAACGGTTATTGGAGTACCGACGACTTTATTGGTCGCCGTGTCGATCATCGAAACCGTCTGC
>JBQTKC010000277.1:0-6562 GCA_052386575.1 Beijerinckiaceae bacterium | reverse complement strand
CCGTTTCGCATCAGAGCGACAAGGGCGGCGCGGTCTGGCGGAGAATGGAAGCCGGCGCGAATCATGTCCGCCAGCCGAATCCAAAAAACCTCAACGCGCAATAGGTTTTTTCGTCGCCTGAATGAGTCGGAGTATACGCAAGTTCTGGCACAAAAAAAGGCGCGGCTGCGATAAGACTCGCCGCCGACCGAAGTTTTTCTATATCATGGGAGGGCAATTGACGCGCCACGCATTTTGTTACACCGGGCGGGGCGAATTGGTCGGCAGTGCGGTGGAAGCGAAGCTACGGATGAATGGACTTAGCCCCTTTGAGCCCGCTCGCAAATAGGCTCATCGTCAAAATGAATGGGCTCGGCAACGAGATTGCCGTTCTCGATCTGCGCGGTAGCGGATTGACCGTTAGCGGGCCAGAAATTCGCGCGATTGGACGCGGCGAAGGCCTTTCCTTCGATCAGCTCATGGTGCTGCTTGAACCGCGCTCAAGCGGGGCAGATGCCTTGATGACGATCTATAACAGCGACGGCTTGCAAGCCGAGACTTGCGGCAATGGGACACGCTGCGTCGCCTATCTACTGACGCGGGGAACGCCGCGCGAAAGAATCGTACTGGAGACCGCCGCCGCGCGGCTCGAATGCCTGCGCAGGGCAGAGACGATATTTGCTGTCGACATGGGCCGCCCGCGCTTCGCTTGGAATGAAATCCCGCTCCGCGACCCATTCCACGACACGCGAAAGATCGAATTGCAGATCGGTCCAATTGACGCGCCTATTTTGCATACGCCTTCGGCCGTGAACATGGGCAATCCGCATGCGATATTCTGGGTCGACGATATTGAGGCTTATGATCTTGCGAGAATCGGCCCCTTGCTCGAAAATCATCCAATATTCCCCGAGCGCGCCAATATTTCGCTTGCCCACGTTGTCTCGCGCGAAAAAATCGCGCTAAAAGTCTGGGAGCGGGGCGCCGGCTTGACCCGCGCCTGCGGTTCGGCCGCCTGTGCCGCCCTCGCCGCGGCCGCGTGGAAGGGTCTTACCGGCCACAGCGCCATCGTTAGCCTGCCTGGCGGCGATCTCGATATCGAGTGGCGGGAAAGCGACGGCCATGTTTTAATGACCGGCCCGGTCGAATTCGAATTCGAAACGCGTCTCGATCCGGGTCTCTTCAAGGACATCGCGGCGTGATACCGCATAGGCGCGAACCACAAGACGTCGAAGTCATTACCTTCGGCTGCCGGCTCAATCTTGTCGAGTCCGAGGCGATGCGCCGCGCCGCCTCGGCTTGCGGGCGACGCAACCTCGTCATCGTCAACACCTGCGCGGTGACGGCGGAAGGGGTAAGACAGGCGCGGCAAACCATTCGCCGCGTCAGGCGCGAGCGGCCAGGCGCCGAGATTGTCGTCACCGGTTGCGCCGCCCAGATCGGCCCCGCGCGATTTGCCGCCATGCCGGAGGTTTCCCTTGTGCTCGGCAATGCCGAGAAAACCGGTCTCGCGAGCTGGGCGCCTCGCGGTGCCGGGATCGACGTTTCCGACGTCATGCTCGCGCAAACGGCGCCAAGTGTTTTGACCGGCGGCATCGAGGATCGTACGCGGGCGTTTCTAGCGGTGCAGACCGGCTGCGATCATCGCTGCAGCTTTTGCATCATCCCCTTTGGACGCGGCCCCTCCCGCTCGGTGCCGATAGACGAAATTTTACGCGCGGCCCAACGTTTAACGAGCAAGGGTTTTCGCGAGATCGTTTTGACCGGCGTCGACCTCACTTCTTATGGCGCGGATTTGTGCGGCGCCACGGCGCTTGGGGGGCTCGTCAAGTCCATCTTGCGCGCGGCACCAAAACTCGAACGGCTGCGGTTGTCCTCGATCGATTGCATCGAGGCGGACCAAGATCTCATCGAAGCGTTCGCGGAGGAGCCGCGCCTCATGCCGCATCTCCATCTCTCTTTGCAATCCGGCGACGATCTTATTTTAAAGCGCATGAAGCGGCGCCATCGGCGTGCCGACGCCATAAATTTCTGCGCAAGACTGCGCCGGCTGCGGCCGGAAATCGTGTTTGGCGCCGACCTCATCGCGGGCTTTCCGACCGAGACCGGCGCCATGTTTGAAAATACGCTCGCGCTCGTCGCGGACGGCGGCCTGACCCATTTGCATGTGTTTCCGTTTTCCGCGCGGCCGGGAACCCCCGCCGCGAAAATGCCGCCGGTCGCGGCGGAGATCGTCAAGGCCAGGGCCAGGCGTCTTCGCGAGGCGGGCGCGGCGGCACTGCGGGCGCATCTTGCCCGTCAAACCGGCAAGACCTTGCGCGTCCTGACGGAGCGAGGCGGCACCGGCCTCACCGAGGATTTTACGCGCGTGCGTGTTGGAGATGTTCCGCCTTCGCAAATGATCGATGTGGTCATCGAAGGAAACAACGGCAAAATGCTTGACGCAAGGGCCGAGGCGTAGCGCCTTTTGCAAAGGCTTGCCCAGCACCCGATCCTCTATGCTGAGACTCTGTCTCAAGAGCTTCGCGGAACCCAAGCCCTCATGCCGAGGAGGCCTGAAAGGCCCGCGCGCCGCGCTATCACCTGGTCATGGCGCGGCTCGTCGTGGTCGTTGCTGACGAGGGATTTACAGATCCCCTATCGGGGGCTTTAAAAAGATTGCTTTTCACATGCCGCGCGGGAAAGCCAGGCGTGGCCGCCACCTGCGGACCATATTCGCCGATGCAGCCTCTGCCGCGCCGGCCGGACACCGCCGTGCCGGACATCCGGCTGGCGCCAGGCATGGGGTAGCCTCGGAGCTCGTACACGAATGCCTTTATTTGCGGGGCCGAATTTGCACGGCGCGCACTCTCCGAAAGAGGGGACGCGTGTCCGTCCGGTCATGCCGGCGCCGGAGGGACCCCGGGCCTGCATCGATGCTTGCCAATCTGGCCGCAACAGGCTTCCAAACATCCTCCCCGCCCTGTAGTCATGGGCCATGACAACTAGTTTGCCGGAGTATCCCGCTTCCCCCGGCGTCACTCGCCTCACGGCCCGCGCGCTGCTACTCGGCGACCGGATCGAGGCGGCCGGGCTCGAACGATCCGACATGATCTCTTCGACGCCGCTCGCGTTTCACGCCGGCGCGAACGGCTTCGTCGCGCTTTATCGCTTCGGCGTCGCGGTCATGGTTGGGCTATCGCCGCTCGAAGAGGACGACGTGCTCAAGCACGTCAAGTTGCGTGTTTCCGGACCGCATGAACATATCGACGACGAATCCGCCATTCTCGAAATCGCGCCGGACCTTGACGACAAGGTTCCGCCAGGCGGCGCCATCGCGATGAAGGATCTTTCGGCGCAACGACTTCTCGTCGTCGCCGATGCGCTCGCCAAGAGCGTGTCGCTCGGCCGCGATGAACGGGAAGTCAATGCCGTCTTCGATATAATCGAGCCCTTCGCGGCAGAACTCGCGCGCAACGGCCGGCCGCCCTGGAAGCGCCGCTCGATGCTGAGATTGATCGGCCAAACCCTCCTTGTCCAGCATCGCGTGTCGGGCCGTGTCGCCGTCGAGGAAAAGCCCGACGTGCTGTGGGACCGGCCCGATCTGGAGCGGCTTTATGCCCGCCTCGAGGACGAATACGAACTCAAGGAGCGCGCCGGGACTTTAAAGCGCAAGCTCGATACGATCGTCGAAACCGCGCGCACGCTCACCGATGTGATCGACGCCGACCGGGCGACCAGGCTCGAAGCGACGGTGGTCATTCTGATCATGGCGGAAATTCTGCTTACCATCGGCCAAATTATTTTCGGGCGGCATTGAGGCCAGGGCATTCGGCCAGAACGAAGGTCTCCGCATCTTGCGGAGTCATCCAGCGGAACGACTTTAGCTGGTGCCGCGCGAAGGTCAATTGCCGCTTGGCGTAGCGGGCCGTGTCCCGCTTGGCGAGGTTTGCCGCTTCGGCAAGCGATATTTCACAATTGAGATGCGCGATGAGATGCGGCACGCCAAGCGCGCGCATAACCGGCAGCGCGGGATCGAGGCGCCGCTCGCGGAGACTTGCCGCCTCCTGCAACGCGCCAGCTTCGAGCATGGCATCGAAACGCGCGTCGATCCGCGTCTTCAGCGCCTTTCTTTCCGGCGCGAGGAATACCGCGAACACGTCTTTCGCGTCGAGAAGCGGCGCCGTGCGGGCGCCTTGAAATGCGGCGAGACTCCGTCCGGTCGCCTCATAAACTTCGAGCGCGCGCAAGATGCGTTGCGGATCGCTCGGCCGCAATCGCGCCGCGGTTGCCGGATCGTGGCGCATGAGGCTGGCATGGAGTTCGGCGGCGGGAACGCCCGCGGCGCGGGCGCGGACCCCCGCACGAACGTCTTCGGGCACCGGCGGAATCGCGGATATCCCTTGCGTCAAAGCCTTGAAATAAAGTCCCGTGCCGCCGGCGAATATGGGCAGGCGCGCCTCGCGCCTTGCCTCGTTGAGCGCCTCGCAAGCATCGGCAAGCCAAAGCCCTACGGAATAATTGACCGCGCCATCGACGTGGCCATAGAGCCTATGCGGAACCCTGGCCTCGTCCTCCGCGCTTGGACGCGCCGTCAGTACGCGCGTATCGCGATAGACCTGCATCGAATCGGCGTTGATCGCCACCCCGCCCAGGGTGCAGGCGAGACGAAGCGCCAAGGCCGATTTGCCGCTGGCTGTCGGCCCAGCGATGAGGATCGCCGAAATTTTTGTCAAAATGGCTGCGACATTGGACCAAGGCGCCTTCGCTATTGCCGCGAAAACGCCGTGCTAACTCTCATTTGCCGCTACCTGGCGCAATTGGCGCGGGAGCGGAAAAAATACGCTCTCGTCCGCCGTCGATACCGTCTCGACGTGCAATTCAAAGCGCTTTGCGAAAGCATCCATGATCTCCTCGACGAGAATTTCGGGCGCCGAGGCGCCAGCCGTGATTCCAAGCGAGGCAATATTGCTGAACAAATCCCATTCGACGTCCTCCGCGCGCAGGACTAGACGGGCGAGCTTGCATCCCGCGCGTTCGGCCACCTCCTTCAACCTCTGCGAATTCGACGAATTGGAAGAGCCGACGACGAGCAAGGCATCGACGGCAGGCGCCACGCGCTTCACTGCCTCCTGCCGGTTGGTCGTCGCGTAGCAAATATCCTCGCGATGCGGTCCAACGATATTCGGAAACCGTCGCGTCAGGGCCGCGACCATCGCATGCGTATCATCGACCGAAAGCGTCGTCTGGGTAACATAGGCGAGATTATTCACGTCCCTTGGCCGGAAAGCATCGACGTCCTCCGGAGTCTGAACCAAAACGATGGAATCGCTGGGCAATTGCCCCAGGGTGCCGACGACCTCCGGATGTCCGGAATGGCCGACGAGGACGACCTGGCGGCCTTGGCGATGATGCTGCTCGGCCTCGCGATGGACCTTCGTCACCAGCGGGCAGGTGGCGTCGATCGCGAAGATTTTGCGCGCTTCAGCTTCTCCCAGAATAGCCTTTGGCACGCCATGCGCGGAAAAGATCACGGGCTGTTCCGTATCGGGCACCTCGTCGAGCTCCTCGACGAATATCGCGCCCTTCGCCTTCAATCCTTCGACGACATATTTATTGTGAACGATCTCGTGACGGACATAGACGGGCGCGCCATGAATCCGGAGCGCCTCCTCCACCGCATCGATGGCGCGCACGACTCCGGCGCAGAAACCGCGCGGTGCGCAGAGGAGGACAAAGAGCTTTGGCTTCATGGTCATGCGGCGGTGAGCCCCGGCCGGCCACTCGTTTAGGTGTTCCCCCGTTCGGCTGTCAAGCGCGCCGCGCGACGCAGCGTTGCCATAGGTCTTCGCGGGGCATCAGCATTTGCCACGATATAGAGCTGCGCGGCCTTCGCCCAGTTCGCCCGCAGTTATCAATACTGATACCTATACCTATGGCAACAGTAGTTGGCCCAGAGCTGGTCCCACCACCAGCGCGCGAACTTTTGCACGCCGCCGCCAGTGTCGAATAGCCGCGACCAATCGCTCTCCGTATACCGACTCTGCGCTGCCTCGGCGGGCGGGGTGCTGCTTGCAACCCAAGGCGCGGTTCCGCTCGCACGCGTGCTGTAGATCATCTTCTCACTGTCCCAATTCAAGCAGACATTGAAGTTTTTGCTCATGTAGCCCATGCAAATTAGCCTGATCTTGTTGTCGAGGCTCCGTGTGATAGTCATGTCCATCCCATCCGGCCCTGAGAAGACGTAGGAACCGGTTTTGCCGGAAATCGTCTCAACCCCGCCGTGCTTGACTGTTTCGGCGATCAGCGCATTCCACTTCGCGTCCTTGCGGCTGCCAGCGTAAGCAGCCGTGGCGGCTTGAAGCAGGCAAAAGGCTAGAGCGGAATCCGGTCAAGCTGTATCATATCCGCGGGCTTTGAAGTAGTTTTGGCATTCGGCGGGCTTGAAGATGCCGGCGCAGGCGTCGAGCGCGCGCGTCAAGCCGGCGGCGGTTCGCTCCGCGATCTTGCGCAAGGAGGCTTTCAGCTTCGAGCAGGCTTTTTCGGCCGGGTTCATGTCCGGGCTGTAGGGCGGGAGATAGCGCGGCCCGGCTCCGGCGGCTTT
>JBQTKC010000276.1:0-6070 GCA_052386575.1 Beijerinckiaceae bacterium | reverse complement strand
GTCGCCGGAGGGCCAGCGAGAAAAGTCGAGGCTCGACGGCATGCTCGCCTTGTGCGAAGCGCCGCGCTGCCGCCGTCAGACCTTGCTCGCGGCCCTTGGCGAAGCCTCGGAACCTTGCGGTAATTGCGACCTTTGCGAAAGCCAATGGCCTATCTTCAACAACGCCGCCGTCGCGGCGCGCTCCGTCACATCGGCGCTTCGCCGCGTCTCCAGACCGTTTGTCCTGAGACATATCGCGAGAAGCGCCGTCGACAGGGCAACCGCGGCAATGACCTGGAAAGGGCAAAATTTTCTGCCGGCATTCGGCGCCGGCAAGCCGTTCAGTGCGGCCGAATGGCGGAACATCCTTTACCAGCTTCGGCGGGCAAATCTAATTGTAACCGATCTCGGCGATGAAGAGCGCTGGGATTTCACCGAGGCGGGGCTCGCCGTGCTCGGCGGCCAAGCCCATGCGGCCCTCGGCAAAACGATGACCTTGTCGAGCGGCCGCAGCGCCGATATCCGGCAAGCCTTGCAGGACATCGAATCGGCACAGTCAGGGGAACCGGCTGACCCGGTCAAGGCGCTCCCGCCGGAGGCCGCGCGAAAACGTGAGATCGCGGCGTTGACCGCGAGAGAGATCCGCCTCTTGGCGGCGCTCAAAGCCAAGCGGCTCGAACTCGCCAAGGCCCAAAAAACGGCCGCCTTCGGCATCCTTCACGATACTGTGCTGATCGAAATGGCGCGGATGCGCCCGAGAACCCGCGAAGAGCTAGCGCTCGTTTCGGCCATCGAGCCAAAAAAAATCGAGCAATTCGGCGCGATCCTTCTCGCCGTCATTGCCGATCATAGCGACGATTCATGAGCGCCCAATCGTTTCGCGCGGCGCCGTGGCGAGCGGCATGCAAGGTGCTTTGCGCGGGCGCGGCCCTCCTTTGTCTCGTTGCTCCTTTTTCCTCGCGCGCCGAACCGCCGGTGCCGCCGCCAATCATTTCGCAAGGCGCACGCATATTGCCGGTGCTGGCGAGCCATGGCATGGCCGTCGCGCAAGAAGGAACCGCGGCAAAAATCGGGCTCGACATTCTCCGGCGCGGCGGCAACGCGGTCGACGCGGCGGTCGCGACCGGGCTTGCGCTTGCCGTGACCTTGCCTCGCGCGGGAAATCTTGGCGGCGGCGGCTTCATGCTCGTCCATCTTGCCAAGGAGAAGAAAACCACCGTCATCGATTATCGTGAAGCCGCGCCGGCCGATACGCCGCCCGGCGTTTTTCTCAACGAGGCGGGCGAGGCGGAGGCACAAAAATCGCGCGCTACCGGCCTTGGCGTTGGCGTGCCCGGAACCGTCGCGGGCTTGTCGCTCGCCCTGCGCAAATACGGTTCCGGGAAATTTTCCATGGCCGAGCTGGCCGCGCCCGCCGTGGCGCTCGCCCGCGACGGCATCGAGGTCGAAAACGATCTCGCCGTGTGGCTTCCCGCCGCGCAGGCCCGGCTGAAACGCTGGCCGTCGGCGGCACGGGTATTTTTGCATCAAGATGGAAGCCCGTTGGGGCGTGGAGAGAGGCTCGTTCAAACCGACCTCGCGTCTGTGCTGGAAGCGATCGGCCGCGACGGCGAGCGCGCCTTTTACGAGGGGCCGGTCGCGGAAAAAATTGTCGCCAGCGTCCGCGCCGCGGGCGGGCGGATGACGCTGAACGACTTGAATTCTTACCGCGCGGTCGAGCGCGCGGCCCTGCACGGCTCGTATCGCGGCCACGAAATCGTTACGATCCCGCCGCCATCGTCGGGCGGAATTCAAGTCATCGAACTCCTCAACGTGCTTGAAGGCTATCCTCTCGCCGCGCAGGGGGCCAACTCGGCCGAAAACATTCATATCATGGCGGAGGCGATGAAATTCACTTACGCCGGCCGCAGCGAATATCTTGGCGATCCAGACTACGTGCCGGTGCCGGTGAAGGGTCTTATTTCGAAAGCCTATGCGAAGCGCTTGCGGGCGGAGATTTCGCTCACCCGCGCCACACCTTCGGCAGAGATCAAAGCGCTCGATCCCATGCCTCATGAAGGCGACCAGACGACGCATTTTTCGATTGTGGACAACGACGGCAACGCGGTCGCCAACACTTACACTCTGAATTTTTCCTACGGCCTCGGCCTCGTCGCCGAAGGGACCGGCATCCTTCTTAACAACGAGCTCGACGATTTCGCGGCAAAACCCGGTACTCCGAATGCATATGGACTCATTGGCGGCGCCGCCAATGCGCCGGGACCGCGCAAGCGGCCGGTGTCGTCTATGGCCCCCGCAATGGTTTTTCGCGACGGCGAACTCGAACTTGTCACCGGCTCGCCGGGCGGCTCGCGGATCATCACGATCGTCACGGAAATCATTCTCGATGTGATCGATTTCGGCATGAATATCGCGGAGGCGGCGGAGGCGGTGCGAATCCATCACCAGTGGCTTCCCGATTTATTGGAAGTCGAGCGCGGCCTCTCGTCCGATACGATCCGGCTGCTTGAAGCCCTGGGACACAAGGTCGCGGTTCACGACGCCTGGGGCTCGGCGCAGAGCATTTTTCGAAAAAACGGCATGTTGATGGGCGCCGCCGACATGCGGCAACGGGGCACCTTGGCCACCGGATATTGATCCCCACGCAATATTCGGTGTCGAAGCTCCGTCCGGCGCAGGAGGCCTCTTCGGCCAGACCGGACATCTTGTTTCGCATTGCAAAGCATGGATTGCGTTTTCACCGCCGGGGCGAGGCATGCTGGCGTCGCCAGTCGCGCCACTCAGCGCCGTCGATGTAGAGATCGCCGAAAACGGGTGGACCGCCCGAGCCCCGCGTCGTGACGTCGATGGACATGTCTTTTGGCGGGCCAACGAGAAGGGGCGCCAGTTGCGCCGCCTCTTGAGACGGCATCGGGTATTTTTGCGGTCCGTCCGGATCGAATCCGCTGTCGGTGCGCTTCGAGATGTCTGCGTCCGGCAAGGTCATGCTTTCGAGACATTGGTCCTGCGCCCCGCAGGCTTTGTATGCGATGGCGGGTTGGGACGATCCGGCTTGTTCCGAGAGACAAAGGGCGCAGCAGGAGTTTTCGCCGGGGCACGCGCTTCGTGTCAGGGGTTCGCCCCAGTTCAACCTGAAAACCAGGTAGGCTCCATAGAGCCGCGCACCGGTGATTTTCATGCGCCATGTGTGTTCGCGCCGCTCGACGGATTGAGGCTGCCCTGCGCCGGGATGTTGGCGCAGAAAATCGCGCCATTCGACATTGTCGATTTAGAGATCGCCGAGAACATGCTGTCCCGACGGCGCGATTTTGACGTCCGCCTGCAGATTGTACTGGCGGTTGGCCAGTAGCATGTTCAGCTGCGTTGCAGCGCTTTCCGGAATGAAATAGCGCTGCGCACCCTCGGGGTTGAAAGCGTCCTTGTTGGCGCCATCCGGCATGGGAATGTGGCTCGCGCATTGCGCTGCCGCCTCGCAAGTTTTGCGGCTTGCAAGGGGGCTGGTTGTTCCGTCTTGGGCATCGAGACACAAGCAACAGCTTTGTTCCGCCGCGCAGCTGCCGCGCGTTAGGGTTGTGCCCCAGTCGAAACGGAAGTTCAGATAATGCCCATAGAGCAAATCGCGAGGGTCATAGCCGGTGATCTTGACGCGCCATGTTTTGGCCGAAGCGATATCGCGTTCGTTCTTTGCGACGATGCCGCCCAGCACCAGCAGCGGCAGGAGGAGCACAAGGGCGGCCAATTTCAGACGGATCCGTTGCGTCATGCCGGCTGCCCCAGCTTGCGGATCAGTTTGCCGGTGCCCCAGACAATGGCGATCAGCAGTACGCCGCTGGCGATCAGGCCGACGCCGGTCGACAGCAGCTTGCCGAACACCTCGATGTAGACGATCACCAGACGCAGCGCGATGATGACGATGGCGGCATTCAACACTCCGCGATGGCCTAGCCGCAATCCTGTCCAGCCGATCAGTGCCCAATAGGCCATGAAGATCCCCGCGCCGGCGACGGGCCAGTGCGGATGCGGCGTCAAAAAGGGCATGAACCCGGCCACAACGCTAACCAGCATGAACACATCGGCGATGTACGGTTTGGCCTCGAGATAGTTGGCGCGGCGCAGCGCCGGCAGTGCGCCCGACGCGGCGAGAGCGGCGAAGAAAGCCGGATAAATGTGCGTCGTGTAGTCGTGGAAGCCGTAACCAAATTCCTCGATCCATGCGAGTTGCGCCCAGGAAACCACCCATGCCGTGAGCGCATATCCGCCCATGGCCAGAAGGGAAGGCCAGACCGGCCAGCGCGTCCGCAGCGCCTTACAATCTCCCATCCCGATCATCAGGAAGGGGATAAGCGTGTAAAACGCCACATCGAGACGCATGGGGCCGAGATGATAGGCCACGGTTTCCGCCGCCATGCCGAGCGCCGTCCAGAAACCCAGCATCCAGCATGCGATGGTAAACTTCGCGCGCGTCAGAAGGAAGAGGAATGGCGACGTGATGACCAGCCACAGCGCGAGCGCCTGCCACAGCGGTGCGCCCGTCTGGTAAATCTGTCCGATCAGGGCGATGAGGGTCAGCGTAAACCCCGCCAGCAGGAAGAGCATGATTTCGCGCGCCACCGTCCGCTCCGTCCAGATGGCATGCAAACTGCCCGCCGCCAGCGCCAGATTCAGGAGCATATGCGCGATAAGCTTGAATGTCGCGGGAATGGCGTCCCAGTTCGATCCCACGACGGCGGCGACGCCAAGAACAATCGCCAAGGCGCCAAGCCCGAACATTGCCGTGCTGAACCGGAACCCGTGTCGCGATTCCTCAAAAGCCTCAATCCGCCGCGCCAATGGGGCGTCGATGATTTCGGCGGTTTGCCAGCGTTGCAGTTGGGTTTTTAGTCGCATGAAACATCGTACCCGACTACCTTTCAGGTAGCCATGGATTTCAATTGGTCAACGGAAAGTGCCGGCGATGGGATCTGGTGGAGGGAGGCGATGACTTGAGCAGGCTTCGCGGACGCGGCGATTTTCGCAGGGTAGCGGCGCCGGTCTTGACGCGCGGCGTCACTGTCAAGGCGAGCACAGCCAGCAAGGTCGAGAGCTTGCCCGGATCGGCGATGCGCGTGTCCTCCAGATTGAAGCCCTTGGTTTTCAATTGGCGAACATCGTTTCGATGGTCCATCCTTGAGGATGGGCGGCCAGCGCGCGATTAGTTCGCCACCGGCGTTGCCGGCCCGCTGGGCATGACACTGTGATGCGGTTGATGGTATCGTCTCGGCAGCGTCGCTGGCGGCGAGATCGGTGTTTCCTTGGTGCGTTTGAGCCCTTTGATGAGTTGGGTCGGGGACTTCTGAGTACCCCTGAGTGTGCCAAGGGCCGGCAACTCGATGCCTTCGATCAGGCTGTCGCGGCGATCGGCGCCAACGTCGAGCCCTTTCGCACGGCGATCGGGCTCCTGACCACGATCCCCGGGATCAGCGATCTGAGTGCCCGCGTGATCGCCGCCGAGATCGGGATTGACATGTGCCGCTTCTCGACGGGGGACATCTCATCTCCTGGGCCGGCCTCTGTCCAAGAGACGGCGAGAGCGAAGGCCAAGCGGCGGTCCAGCCGGATGCGCAAAGGCGCGCCCTGGCTCGAGACGGCGCTCATCCAGTGCGCCTGGGCCGCGGCTCGCAAGAAGGGCAGCTACTTCAGGCCCAATTCCATCGACCGCGCTCCCGCCGCGGCGCCAAGAAGGCCATCGCCGCCGCCGCCGCTGCTTCCATGCTCACCGCTGCCCATCACATGCCGAAAGATGGAACCCTCTGTGAAGCCCTCGGCGCGGACTACTTCGACCGCGGAACCAAGCTCGCGCAAACCAAGCGTCTCGCTGGATGCCTCCAGAGCCTCGGCTATACCGTCCAGACCACGCCAATGGCGGCGTGACCAAGCTTCTGTTCCTAGCGGCCATCTCGGGGCGTACTTTTTGCTTTGATGGCTGCGAAGAAATAATAGTGCATAATTCAGGCCTGGCCGGGCCACCCATTCGAGCCTACCTTCAGGCCGAGCTCAACGGCGGCGCCGGCGACGGACAACACGCGCGTCGAGCGCTCTATTTTCTAGCTTA
>JBQTKC010000275.1:0-7987 GCA_052386575.1 Beijerinckiaceae bacterium | reverse complement strand
GTGATCACGATCGTATCGTGCTCGGTTGGTTTTCGTCCACATCGGCGGCTCCTCCTCGAATCAGGCCGCCTCCCTTGAATCACAAATGATTCATATGATTCAACAACTTTCGAGACGGACACTTAGGATGCAAGCGCGGAATGGTCAAGATCGCGCGCGGACTCAGCACACATGAGACATTGCAGATGCAACAGTCCTTCCATCCAACGGCGGCGAGTTTGGCAAGCGGTTCGATCTTGTCGATGACGCAAGCCTATGGCTCGCGCCGGCAAAGCCGGTGCCATAGCCCGTTGCTTGCGACGGGCGTTCTTCCGAACGCCCTATGGCATCATTGACAAGATCGAGCCCGCCTCGCCGATAATGCTCGCCGTGGAATATAAGGAAAAGTGCGGCCGTCTCATAACTTTCTGAACCCGGACAGATCGCGCGCCTGTTCCCGGCGCCGCCCACACCGGCTTTTGGGCATGGAACCGTAAACTCATTATTAAGGATAAATTTGTTATCCTGAACCAGCTTAAAATTGCGGTTTGGGAACTCGCATCATGGGATGTTCGCATGCTTTCTCGTACCACAAGGCGGTCTTGCTCGCTGCAGGGATGGCCGTGCTCGCGGCCGCGCCGGGTGCCTTGGCCGCCAATTATGAATTTCTCGCGGCGCCGGAAACCGATCTCAACCGGGTCTATCGCCTCGACCGGGCAACGGGCGAGATCGGCGCCTGCCAATATGGCTTAAAGGAATCGTCCGTCGGCGTCACGCTCTGTTATGCGCCGGGCGAAGGTGCGGGCCCGCAGGCGCAAAGCGAATATTCCCTCGTCGCGTCCCGCCACGAGCGCGAGGGCGGCATTTTTAGGATTGATCTCCGCACCGGCCTGATGTCGATCTGCTATGTTTTGAACGATGCCGTGGTCTGCACGCCGCAGGCGAAATAGAGCCGCATCAGAAACGATCCGTCCTATCGCGATAATTGTCCGGCTTGGCGCCTCGCGCAAGGCCAGCAAGCTCCCCTGGCTTGGGCACGGGAACAAGCAGCACGCCTTCGCGTTTTGGAATAAAGGCGAATACTTGTCCGGCTTTCCAACACCGCGCCGTCCGCACGGTTTTGGGAATGGAAATTTGGAATTTAGACGAAAGCTTTGCGGTGTCTCTTGCGGACATTACCGGTCTCCTATCAATGGAGCAATGGTAAGACAATATCGTGGATCGCGGTTGTCCAGAAGGCTGCCCCCTTGCCGTTTACCTCCTGCTGACATAGCTGCTGATTTTTACTAATTCCTATTGATTGGAACCAAACGGCCCAATCGCGCCGGCTGATGGGCATGATTTTCAACGCCGCGACTGAAAAAGGCAAACGCTCCAGTACAAGCCTCTTTGATTCGTGCTAGCGAAGGTCATCCGTCCGCGCACGGGAGTTTTGCGTGCTTGCCATCCGCCTTGCCAAAATTCTCTGTACCGCTGCGATCGCGTTCTATGTGGCACTGGTCGCATTCGGGAATCTTACCGACTATTGGACGAACTTTGCCTTTGTCACAGAGGTGCTCGACATGGACGCGGTGCCCGCGGCGTCCGCCATTCATTGGCGGGCGATTACCTCGCCCGCTCTCCACCATGCTTTCTATATCCTGATCATCGCCACGGAGATTGCCACCGCGGCGCTGTGCGCGCTTGGCGCGTTAGCGATGGCAGGGCAGCTTCGTGCCAAAGCGCCGGCATTCCATGCCGCCAAAAGCATGGCGGTCGCTGGGCTAACGCTCGGCTTCCTGCTCTATGAGGGCGGTTTTGTCGCGGCCGGCGGCGAATGGTTTGGCATGTGGCAGGCCAAGGATTTGGACGCCGTGCCAAGCGCCTTCCGCATACTTATGACAATGCTCGGCGTGCTGATTTTCGTCTCGCTCAAGGACGAGGATCTGGCGTGAGGGGAAAGGATAGGCAATGAGCGCGCGCTGCCGTGGCCTGAACCAAATACCCGGCAATGACCGGCGTCAGGCGCTCACCATGCTGCTAGGCGGCGGCCTTGCCGGTGCCGCCCTCGGCGCGCCGCGCCCTGCCTTTGCGAATGCCACGCAGATGGCGCCCCTTCCAACCGACGAGCACTTTATGCGGCTCGCCATCGCCGAGGCGGCAAAAGGGGACTTTCCATTTGGCGCGGTCATCGTCCGCGACGGCGATGTGCTATCCACCGGCCGCAATCTGGGCAAAACCACCAACGATCCGACGGCGCACGCCGAAATGGTGGCGATCCGCCGCTTTGTCGCGGTGCGGCCCGCCGCCGAGCTCAAAGGCACGACCCTTTACACCTCTGGCGAACCCTGCCCGATGTGCATGAGCGCAATTCTTTGGTGTGGCATCGGCCGGGTGGTGTTTGCCGCCTCGATCGACGAACTCGCGACGAAAATCGGCCAGATCATGCTGACCAGCCGGCAAGTGGCGGACGCGGCCCCCTTCGCCGCGGTCGCCATTACTGGAGGGGTGCTTGCCGCCGAAGCGCTGGCACTGTTTCAGAAGTGACCACATGCGGCAATCTGGTTAGCCTTTAGAGCCTGGACAGTGCCGCTTACAATTGTCCTCGAACTTATCGCAATTCGCGTTGCAAACACCCGAACCACATTCAACAATGCATTGATCCTTCATCTCGGGATCCGCGCACTGGGCCCTGCACATATCCGCATTCGCCTTGCAACTCGTCTGGCAGGCATCGGCTTGACTTAGCTTATACTTTCCTCCGCCAGCGAGATTGGCCGCCAGGCACGGAGAGGCGCTCGCCGCGATCAGCGCTCCGGACACGCAAAATGCAACCAGCAGTCTTTTCATGGCAACCTTTTAGCGCATGATTCCGGAAATCCGCAACTTTTTAGGATCACGATCCCGCTAGGCTCAGCATTCCCTTGCCTCACGCCAGGCGCCACGCCAATCACGTGCTTGTTTGCCGCAAGGCAAGTGCCGCCGCGAACGGCGCGCCGGCAAGCGCGATCAAGGAGAGGGCACAGAGGATCAGAAACGGGGTCGCGAAGGGGACCATCGAACCCGGCCCCGCTCCGGCCGCCGCGACGCCAAAAATCAGGACCGGCACGCAAAGCGGCAGAATCAAGATCGCCAACAATAGCCCGCCGCGCCGCAAGCTGACCGTCAGGGCCGCGCCGATCGCCCCAATCAGGGTCAGGGCAGGGGTGCCCGCAAGCAGCGAAAGAGTGACGCTCCAAAGCTCACCCGTTGGCAGGCCGAGCATCAGGCCAAAGGCGGGCGCGCAAACGGCAAGCGGGAGACCGGTCAGGATCCAATGCGCGAGACATTTCACGAGAACGATCAATTCCAGCGGCGTGCCGCTGGTCAAAAGGAGATCGAGCGAACCATCCTCGTGATCGGCCTGAAACAGCCTGTCGAGCCCAAGCAAGGTCGCGAGCAGGGCGGAGATCCAAAGTATCGCGGGCGCAATCTTGCCGAGAAGCGCGAGATTGGGGCCGATCGCGAACGCGCTCAAGATGACTAGGATGAGAAAAAAAACCACGCCAAGACTGGTGCCGCCGCCGATCCGCCGTCCGGCCCGCATTTCGCGAACGAACAGCGCGTAGAGACTCGATCGCAGCGCGGGACTTCCCGGCGCATCCTGCGCATTTTTCATGCACGCGCCCCAAGCCGCAGTTCCTGGCCCGGGAGACCGAGCTTGGCATGGGTGGCGGCGACGATCATGCCGCCTTGCGCCAAATGCGCCGCCATGATTTCCGCCATCCGTGCCTGGGAAGCGGCGTCGAGGGTGGTCGCGGGTTCGTCGAGAAGCCACACCGGACGCTTCACGGCAAGGAGTTTGGCGATCGCGGCGCGCCGCTTTTGTCCGGCCGAGAGATAGGTCACTGGCAGATTTGCGGCATGCGAAAGGCCAAACTCAGCAAGCGCGGCCGCGACCGGCATGCCGCCATGTCCGGCATCGAGCATTGCGGCAAGAAACTCCAAATTCTCGGCGACGGTGAGAAGGTTTTTGAGGGCATCGGAATGCCCTACGTAATGGACATTTTCCGCGAGCGTTTCGCCGGACATGGGCGCGCAGGCGATCGTGCCGCCGCTGAGCGGCAACAATCCGGCGAGTGCCCGCAGAAGCGTCGATTTTCCGGCGCCGTTAGGCCCGGTGACGGTCAGGAGCCCGCCCGCGCCGAGCGAAAACGACAGATTTGAAATGACGATCCGGCCGCCGCGTTCGACGGTGAGCTGTGAGGCGGATAGTCGCATGATGTCCGAACCGCTTGCGGGCCAAGCCGGCGAAGGTGCGCTTTCATCTATCATCCGTGTAGCTCGCGCCGGAAAAATTATTTATAAGCAGACGAGCCCCCCATTTTTCAGATCAGCGTTCCTGGGAAAATTCACATGACCTCGCTCGACAGTTTCAACTGCCGCAAGGAGCTCGACGTAGGTAGCAAGACCTATCATTATTTCTCGCTCAAGGCGGCGGAGAAACATGGGCTGCCAAACGTGTCGGCATTGCCGGTTTCGATGAAGATATTGCTCGAGAACCTGCTCCGCTTCGAGGACGGCCGTTCGGTCACGCGGCAAGACATCGAGGGCATCGCCGCCTGGCTGAGCGATCGGGGCACGATTGAGCGCGAGATCGCATTTCGTCCGGCGCGGGTTCTGATGCAGGATTTCACCGGCGTCCCCGCCGTCGTCGATTTGGCCGCGATGCGCGACGCCATGACGCGCCTTGGCGGCGATCCGCAAAAGATCAACCCGCTCGTCCCGGTCGATCTCGTCATCGATCATTCGGTCAACGTGGATGCGTTCGGCAGCAGCCGGGCCTTCAAGACCAATGTCGAACTCGAATATGGCCGCAATGGCGAGCGCTATCGTTTCTTGAAATGGGGCCAGGGCGCGTTCGACAATTTTAGGGTCGTGCCGCCGGGGACCGGGATTTGCCATCAGGTCAATCTCGAATATCTCGCCCAGACGGTTTGGACGGCCAAAGAAAAATACGCGGCGCGCGGCAAGACCACATCCGTCGAGGTCGCCTACCCCGACACGCTCGTTGGCACCGATTCGCATACAACCATGGTGAATGGGCTCTCCGTGTTGGGCTGGGGCGTCGGCGGCATCGAGGCCGAAGCGTGCATGCTCGGTCAGCCGCTTTCCATGCTGTTGCCGGAGGTGATCGGCTTCCGGTTGACCGGCGCGCTTGGCCCAGGGGTGACCGCCACCGATCTCGTTCTGACCGTTACACAAATGTTGCGGCAAAAAGGCGTGGTTGGAAAATTTGTTGAATTTTGCGGCCCCGGCCTAGTTCATCTTTCGCTCGCCGACCGCGCGACGATCGCCAACATGGCGCCGGAATGTGGCGCGACCTGCAATTTCTTCCCGATCGATAAGGAGACGCTTTCCTATCTTGCGACGTCGGCGCGGACACCAGCGCGAGTTGCACTTGTCGAGGCTTACGCCAAGGCGCAAGGTTTGTTCCGCGCCAAGACAACCCCCGATCCGGTCTTCACCGGCATGCTGGAACTCGATCTCGGTTCGGTCGCGCCCTCGATGGCCGGCCCGAAACGTCCCGAGGGGCGAGTCGCGCTCGGCTCGGTTGGTTCGAGTTTTAAGGCCGCGCTCGAAACCGAGTATGGAAAAGTTGGCGCCGCCGGACAACGCTATCCCGTGGAAGGCAGGAATTTCGACCTCGGGCACGGCGATGTGGTGATCGCGGCGATCACCTCCTGCACGAATACGTCCAACCCGAACGTGCTGATCGGCGCCGGATTGCTCGCCCGCAACGCCGTCGCCAAAGGCATTGGCGTAAAACCGTGGGTCTTGACCTCGCTCGCGCCGGGAAGCCAGGTGGTCGCCGAATATCTTGCCGCCTCGGGGCTGCAAAAATCGCTCGACAAGCTCGGCTTCAATCTCGTCGGCTTCGGCTGCACGACCTGTATCGGCAATTCCGGTCCCTTGGCGCCGGAAATCTCGCAAACCATCAACGACAATGGCATCGTGGCCGCAGCGGTCCTCTCCGGCAACCGGAATTTCGAGGGCCGCATCAGCCCCGATGTGCAGGCGAATTATCTCGCCTCGCCGCCGCTTGTCGTCGCCCATGCACTCGCCGGCACGGTCGCGCGGGACCTTGAGACGGAGCCGCTCGGCCATGACAAGAAAGGCCATCCGGTGTTTCTCAAGGACATCTGGCCGCCGCAGGACGAGATCGCCGGAATAATCGATGAATTCGTGACCAGAAAGGTGTTTAGGGCGCGCTACTCCGACGTTTTCAAGGGCGACGCGCATTGGCGCAAGGTGAAGGTGCCAGCCGGCGAAACCTACGCCTGGGACATAGGCTCGACCTATGTGCAAAATCCGCCCTATTTCGATGCGCTAAAAATGCAGCCGGAGCCAGTGCGCGACATTGAGGACGCGCGCATTCTGGCGCTTTTCGGCGACAAGATCACGACCGACCATATTTCACCCGCGGGCTCGATCAAGGAGGCGTCGCCCGCCGGCCAATATCTCGTCGAGCGGCAAGTCTCGAAGGCCAATTTCAATCAATATGGCACGCGCCGGGGCAACCATGAAATCATGATGCGCGGAACCTTCGCCAACATCCGCATCAAGAACTTCATCCGGCAGATCGATGGTCATGTCCCCGAAGGCGGCCTCACAAAACATTGGCCGGACGGCGAGGAAATGCCGATTTTCGGCGCGGCGATGAAATATCAGGCGGCGGGCGTGCCCCTTGTCGTCTTCGCCGGCGCCGAATACGGCAATGGCTCGTCGCGCGATTGGGCGGCCAAGGGCACGCGGCTCTTGGGCGTGCGCGCGGTCATCGCCGAATCTTTCGAGCGCATTCACCGCTCGAACCTCGTCGGCATGGGCGTCCTGCCGCTCACCTTCGAGCCCGGCACGAACTGGCATACCCTTGGCCTCAAGGGCGACGAAGAAGTGACTATCCGCGGCCTCGGGTCCGCATTAAAACCGCGTCAGAAAATGGAGGCCGAAATTACCTTCGCCGGCGGCCGCGTGGAGAAAGTGCCGCTCACCTGCCGCATCGCGACGCTCGACGAGCTCGCATATTTCAACAACGGCGGCATTCTTCCCTTTGTGTTGCGCCAGCTCGCGGCCGCCTAGGTTTGCCAAACTTTGCGCGCGCCGTTATGCACGCCTATATCGAGGTATGGCGTCAGGGCTCGTGAGGGAAGTTCAATGCCCGGAAAAATCGTCACCTGTCTGTGGTTCGACCATGGCGAGGCGCGGAAAGCGGCGGAATTCTACGCGGCCACCTTTCCTGACAGCCATGTCGCGGAAGCGCTTCAATCTCCTTCCGATTACCCTGGCGGTGAACAGGGTAGCGAGTTGACCGTCGATTTCACCGTACTCGGCCAAGCCTTTGTCGGTCTAAATGGTGGCCCCGCGTTTACCCCGAACGAAGCGGTGAGCTTCCAGGTGATGACCGACGATCAGGCAGAAACCGACCGCTATTGGAATGCGATCATCGAGAATGGCGGCAGCGAAAGCGAGTGCAGCTGGTGCAAGGACCGCTGGGGTTTTTCGTGGCAGATCGTGCCGCGAGCCTTAATTGCCGCGCTGAAAGATCCGGATCGCGCCGCCGCGAAGCGGGCGATGGACGCCATGATGACCATGCGCCGGATCGACATTGCTAAGATTGAGGCTGCACGGGCGGACCATGCGTCAGCCTGACGCCGATGGCCAGCGTCCAAGGAACGGAGCCGCAGTGGTCCCATGCCGCCTAGAAGTCCGTTTTCGGGAACAGCCGCTTAACCGCCGAGGCGGACCTCTGCTAGTGGATGGAATCAGACGCTTCGAACCCAATTCATTCTCTGGAGCGCCGTCATGCGCGGACTTGATCCGCGCATCCAACAACTCAGCTGGCCGCCTGGATACGCGGGTCAAGCCCACGGCTGTCCGGTTCAAGCATAGGATAGGTTTAGTTGTTGTTGTCTGGGATCGAGCGGCGCTCTGTGCTGGATCTCTTTCAGGTTAAGAACGGATTTGCGATGCATCAGATTGGCGCGGACGA
>JBQTKC010000274.1:0-1877 GCA_052386575.1 Beijerinckiaceae bacterium | reverse complement strand
TGCCCAGGTCGATGTCCTGGCCCGCTCCGCGTATCTGCGCTACCGCGAGGCGCTGGGCGAAAAAGGCAGCGAAATCCCCGAAGGTTTTTATCCCGGCGATTACCTGAAGAACGTTGGCGCGTCGCTTGCGGGAAAATATGGCCGCTCACTGCTTGGGCGGCCGGAAGCCGAATGGCTTGACGAAGTGCGCGGGGCCGCGATCAGCGCGATGATGGTGATGATCAGGTCCGATCTTGCGGCCCTAAACATTGAACACGAGGTTTTTTTCTCGGAGCGCTCGCTAACCCTTGGGGCCGAAGGCGATTTGGTTGCTGGGGCGATCGAACAACTGCGCCGCCGCGGTCTCGTATATGAAGGGCGGCTTCCGCCGCCGAAAGGGCAGGCGCAAGAGGATTGGGAGGACCGCGAGCAGACGCTCTTCAGATCGACGGCTTTTGGCGACGCCGCCGACCGGCCGCTCATGAAATCGGACGGGTCCTACACCTATTTTGCCTCCGATATCGCCTATCACAAAGTCAAGCTCGACCGCGGCTACGCGCTTTTGATCGACGTTTGGGGCGCCGACCATGGCGGCTACGTGAAGCGGATGCGCGCCGCCGTCGAAGCTCTCTCGGACGGCGGGACCAAGCTCGATGTCAAGCTCTGTCAATTGGTTCAGCTGATGCGCAATGGCGAGCCCGTAAAGATGTCGAAACGCTCGGGGGAATTCGTGACGTTGCGCGACGTCGTTGACGAAGTGGGCGTGGACGCGGTTCGTTTCATGATGCTTTTCCGCAAGAATGACGCGGCCTTGGAGTTCGACTTGAGCAAAGTGATCGAACAATCCAAGGACAATCCGGTATTTTACGTCCAATATGCCCATGCAAGAGCAAAATCCGTATTACGGCAAGGGCTTGCGACAATTCCTGGAATGGATATTTCAAGACAGGCTCTGGCCGCGGCTGACCTCGGCCTCCTGCAAGACGCCGGAGAAATCGCGCTGATCAAACTCATCGCGCAATATTCCCGGATCGTCGAAGCGGCGGCTCTTAGCGGCGAACCGCATAGGATCGCCTTTTATCTGCACGATCTTGCGGCGAGTCTGCACGCCCATTGGACGAGCGGCAAAGATCGGCCACAATTACGGTTTCTTAATGAAAAGCGGACAGATTTAACCAGCGCCAGGCTGGCCCTAATAACGGCGCTGTTGACGGTTCTTGCGTCTGGGCTTGGAATTTTGGGGGTAAACGCTCCCGAAGAGATGCGATAAGGGTTGCCGCCTTCGCGCCGCCAGGTAATGGTTGCACTCGCTGTGCATCGGCCGAAGCAAAGAATGTGCTCGAACCCGGGCGATTGAAGGACGCCATGCAAGCCGCGCGAAGGCGGACGGCGGAACCGAAAGCAGGCAGCGCGGCATGGATCGCGCAAGAGGCTGATCGTGGCTGCGCTACGTGAGCGCGTGATGTTAAGATGTTCGCGTCGAGTTAAGTTGTTAGGGAGTTCGCGGCATGGCCCGGTTTGAATTGACCAGATCATGCTCGTGAGATTGCGTAAACACTGCCCCGCGTGGGATGCGCGCGTGCAATGACGTTTGCTGGCGGTTTCGTCCGCCGCGGAGTCGCGATAGGAGGGTTGAGTAAGATGAGCGAGCCAGTTGTAAAACGGCGGCCGATGATCGATCTGGAAGAGTTCGAAAGGCGTCTGCGCAAGCCGCTTCCCGCAAACCAAGGGGACGACGATCCGCTTGCCGAACTCGCGCGCTTCGTCGGCGGGCGGGAAGATCCCTTTACCGAGGATTCCTACAAAACTGTGTTTGAACCCCTTGGCCGGCGTCCGGCCGGAACTTCGCGGAGCGGACCAGATCACGGCGAAGGCGAGGAACGAGGCGCGCGCGAGCC
>JBQTKC010000273.1:0-3547 GCA_052386575.1 Beijerinckiaceae bacterium | reverse complement strand
CTGCACGGGTTCCGCGACACCTTCCCAGCGGAAACGGCTGCGCAGGATCGAATGCCGTTCGACAACCCGTTGCCAGGCGCGAAGGAAATGTGCTTCGTCCAACGGCTCGTGCAGCGTCGCGACCGCTTGCGAGATATCGACGCCGGGATCTTTTCCGCTGACGGTGTGGAAGAGCATCCCCGCCTGCATCGGCGAGAGTTCGTAGGTGTCGATTACAGAAGTCATGGCGCGGTCGCCGGGCAAGCGGAACTCAATGACGCGGCGACTGGTTCGGCGCGGTGTCGCACGCTCTCGGTAACAACCGCCGCTACGAATCCGGGAGCCGGGGAAAAACTCTCCATGCGCCAGCCACAGTGGTCCCCGGGCGTACTCTCGACGCGGAGGATCTTCGCCGGCTCACCCGGCGTGAGTGAAACATCGAAGCGATCGAGCGGATGGCAAAGCCCGTCGCCGAGCGCTTTGATGAAGGCTTCCTTGCGCGTCCAGCAATTGAAGAATCCCAGCGGCTTGTCGCGCGGGTTGAGCGCCATGTAAGCCTCGTTCTCGCGGCGAGAAAAAAAGCGTGCCGCGATGTCGTCGGCATCGCGGATCACACGGATGGCTTCGACATCGACTCCGATCTCGCGTCGAGGTACGAAGGCGTACACGGCGACATCATCGGAGTGCGATACGTTGAAGCGCAGGTCCGAGTCCGCGAAACGCCGCGCAAGCGCAGGTTTGCCGTTTGCCCCGTACACCAACTCGACCGTTTCAGGCCGCACGCCCAACCGCGCCGAAAGCAGCCGGCGCAGCCACGCACGCGCGATGGTGAATCGGCGGCGGTCGCGATCGAAGGCAAAACGACTTGCTCTTAGTCGCTCCGCGTCCGAGAGCAGCGCGGCCGATGCACGGACCGCTTCGGGCCCCACGTCCAGTCGAGTTACCACGACCTCAATGGCGTCGTCCGCGAAAGACGCAGTCGCCCTGGGGGCAGTGGGGGCAATCGGGCCACCATCTAACCAGTTCGAGTTGCAATCTTTCGCCATTCGCGATGCAGCCTTGGATCGCAAAGTGACATACTTCCACGAAAGACAAGATGGATATCCTTCTGGGCTCTGTCTCTGGAGCGTCGTCGGATAATGGCTTGGTAGAGGCGGAATCCTAGCTGAATTGCGGGGTGCAATAGCGATAGCGGGCAAAGCGTCTCGGGATCCATAATCCTTGTCGTGTCCTATTCTTGTAAGGTCCGTCCGTGCTACTCCACCTATCCTATCGTGGAGGTGTCTCTTCATAAGCACCCGACCGCCATAAAACGTAGTTTAGGCGAGCAAGCCTAAGATACACTACGTGCGTGGGATAGGCAAGATGTCTCAAGAGCCTTCACCTTGTTGTCTGCGCCAGCAACCGAACATCAACAACGCCCAAAGACGGGACTCGTGGCCGTCGCCGCCGGATTCGAATTCCCGCAGAGTCCGCTCGATGACCGCACCGCAAAGCGGGGCCATGAGCCGCTTGTCTAGCAGCGTTTCCCGTAGCACCTTATGCAACGGACCGCGCAACCAGTCCGCCAGCGGGATGCCAAACCCCATCTTCAGCCGATGCACAAAGTTAGCAGGGAAATAGCGCTCCGCTAGCTTCTTCAACAGGTACTTGCCCACCCGATCCTTGACCTTGTGCCGCACGGGCAATCGGGCGCAGAACTCGATCACTTCGTGGTCTAGCAGCGGCGAGCGGGTTTCTAGCCCGCAGTGCATGGAGGCGATGTCCATCTTCACCAGCAGGTCCCCGGGTAGATAGGTGTGGCTGTCCAGCCAAAGCATCCGATCGATGGGGTTGTCAGCATGGGCGAAAGCGTCTTCCAGCCAAGTGCGCCTCCATTCAGGCAGCAACTTGCCTTGGCCTTCGGATAGCAGTTCGCGCCTCTCGGGGTCGTTCCAGTTCGCGGCGAACATGATGGTCGACCCTAGCTCGGGATTCGCATATTGCATCAGCAGTTTTCTGGCTGCGCGCTGTGGAATGCTCTTGGCGGCAAGGAGATGTGGCGCCAAATCGGCGAGGAACCGAGGCGGGCTCAGTCGTCCAAGCAGGCCGGATAGCCACATGGCCGAGGTTGGAAGCCAGTATCGAGGGTAGCCACCCAGTAATTCATCGCCGCCATCCCCGTTCAAGGCCACGGTGACATGGCGACGCGCAACGGCTGAGACGAAGAACGATGGGACTGCGGAGGGATCCGCGTAGGGCTCGCCATAGTGCCGGGCTAGCTTGGGCAACAGGTGCTCCACATCGCCTTTGACGATTTCGGGATGATGGCGGGTCCCGCAGCGCTCGGCGGCTTGTTGCGCCCAAGGCAGTTCGTTAAAGGCTTCTTCTTCGAAACCGATGCTGAAGGTGCGCACCGGTTCGTTGCTGAGTTTGGCCATTAACGCAACGACCACGCTGGAATCGACGCCGCCGCTCAGCAGCGCGCCCAGCGGAACGTCAGCGATCATGCGCAGGCGAACGGCCTCGGTCAGCTTTTCCTCCAGCGCGTCCAAGGCGTCGGCTTCGCTGATGCGGACCTTGTCGCGATAATCGATCTCCCAATATTTCTCGATCTTCAAGCCATTGTGGTCATAGACGGCGTAATGGGCCGGCGGCAGCTTCCGAATGCCGCGATAGATGGTCCAAGGTGCGGGGATGAACTGGCATTGCAGGTAGAGCTCCAGAGCCTCCAAGTCCATCCTGTTGTCGACGCCCGGATGGCGGGAAAGCGGATGCAGTTCGGAGCAGAAGGCCAGCCCAGTTTGCGTGACCGCGTAATTGAGAGGCTTCTTGCCCACCCGGTCACGGGCCAGAACAAGCTGATGGCGTCGCTCATCCCAGATGGAAAGAGCGAACATGCCGCGCAGAATCTTCAGGCAATCGATGCCATGGCGTCGGTAGAGGGCGAGGATCACTTCGGTATCCGAGTGGGACTTGAACACGTCCCCCGAGGACTCGCAGTCGTTACGCAGGGCCTGAAAGTTGTAAATCTCGCCGTTGAAAACGATGGTGTTCCCGGTGAGAGGGTCGAACATCGGCTGATGGCCGGCGGGGCTGAGATCGACAATGCTCAAGCGGGCATGGCCGAGGGTGCACACGCCGTTCGGAGGCGACCAGAGGCCGCGATCATCCGGCCCGCGATGGGCGATACCGGACACCAGCGCGTCGACTGCTACCCGATTCGCCCGGGCCGTCCAGTTCATTTCGCCGGCTATTCCGCACATAGAATCCCCAGCAAAATCAGAGTCCTTTATATCTTTTTAAAGACATATACGTTACACCCAACTGGCCCGCACACGTTTTCAGCTCGATCAATGAAAATCCTCGCATTTGAAAAAACAAAACACTTCCTCTGGCTTGGACCTTCAACCGGTAACCTCCTGTCCAATCAACCATGTCATGCACCTATTCATGCCTCGCCCATTACCTCATGTAATCTGGTCGCTCCCTCATGACGGTGATCTGTTTTTGCCGGAAACCCTTTCAAGCACAGGCACCATTAGCGCCGCCTGCTTGTCTCGGCTGTATTGGGACGCGGCTGCGAGGC
>JBQTKC010000272.1:0-3366 GCA_052386575.1 Beijerinckiaceae bacterium | reverse complement strand
TGCATACCGGGCCACTCGCTGGACTGGAGTTGATGTCGTGAAATTCGACGCCCAACGGATCTACGACTTACTGCCGGCTATCTACCGCATTCGAGATACGGAAACCGCGGGCGCCGATACGGAGCAGGGAGGGCCGCTGCAGCAATTGATCGCAGTCATCGCCGAGCAGGCGGCCGTGCTCGAGGAAAATCTGGCGCAACTGTACGACGATCAATTTATCGAAACGTGCGCCGACTGGGTGACGCCGTATCTTGGCGGTCTAATCGGCTATCGCTCACTGCATGGGGTGGCTCCCCGTATCAGTAGCCCCCGCGCCGATGTTGCCAACACCATCGCCTACCGCCGGCGTAAAGGCACCGCGGCCATGCTGGAGCAGCTCGCGCGCGATGTCACGGATTGGGATGCGCGGGTCGTGGAGTTTTTCGACTTGTTGATCACGACCCAATACATGAGCCACATTCGTCCGCACAATAAAGCGTCGCCGGATCTCCGAGCGTGGGAACCGCTGGAGCGTCTCGGCACGGCATTTAATTCCATCGCGCACACGGTCGATGTTCGTAGAATTGCGACACGGCAGGGTAAGTTCAATATCCCCAACATCGGAGTCTTCTTGTGGCGCTTGCATGCTTATCCGTTAACGGGAAGCCCAGCTTTCCAAGTCGATCAGAACCGCTACCTGTTCAGTCCGCTTGGTAACAACACGCCGTTGTTTACCCGTCCGGAAGCCGAAGAGGTGATCACACATATCGCGAAACCCATCAATGTGCCGGCTCGCATTACTCGGCGGGTGCTGGATAGGTATATGAGAGATTATTACGGGGTTGACCAGAGTCTCTGGCTCCGTTTTGTCGATGCGGAAGGTATTCTGCAGGAGATTGGCGCGGAGGAGATCCACGCTTGCAATCTGAGCGACGAGGGGCGACGACAGCGAATTCGTATCTCCGGACTTTCCAATCAGACATATACCTTAACGTTTGCGGGCGAAACGACGGCGCCGATCAATAGCGACGCCTCGCTTGCAGATATCCAAGCCGCTTTGGAATCCCTTCCCTCGATTGCCGTGGGTGATATTTCGGTCGAAGGCGAGGTGGCAGCATCGGAGGTAGATGTCACGGTGAGCTTCAGTGATGCCTTTACCCCGTCTCCGGTCCCTCCTATTTCAGTGAGTGTGCAGGAGGAAGGTGCTACGGAAGACGTGACTACCAGGGTTGATTCGAACTGGGCGCATGAGACACGGCTGCAGATTGGTATTGATCCCGAGCTCGGTCGGCTGTGGTTCCCGTCCAACATCCGGCAGCGTATGGGGATCTCAGGACACCGCAGCGGCTCGTACCGTTTGTCATTCGGCGGACAGACGACTGATCTCATCGCCAGTAACGCAAGGGTAGCAGACATTCGTGCTGCACTGGTGGATTTGGATAACCTGTCCGCGGAGGATATCAGCGTTATTGGGGAGGTGGCCAGTAACGACATCCGTATCGTCATTGGATTCGCCGCCGCGCTGGGGGCAAATATTCCTCTCATAGGCGTTGATGCTGACGAGCTGACTCCGACTCCGACGGTGACAGTGACTGAGCTATTGAGAAGCGGTGAGGAAGGGCCCGATCTGCGTGTGGACTTTCACTACGGATTCGGCGCTGCATTGGGTGGTGGCGAGTACGAACGGCAGCAAAGTTTTACTCAAGGAATCGAGGACGTCGCCAGGGTGGTGACGGGCGAATCGATACAAGCGGCTTTGGATTCCATTGCGCAGGACGGGGCGGTTGAGATAAACGACAGCGGTCGATACGAGGAATCGCTCAGTATCACCGTACCTGCCGCTGGACATCTCGAGATACGCGCCGGAAACGGACATCGTCCGACAGTGGTCTTGAGCGAGGCGTTGCAACTGCGTGGCGGATCCGACAGCGAATTAACCCTCAACGGCTTAGTGCTTGCGAGTGCGGGCGTGACTATTCCTGCAACTGACAACGGCTTACGGCAGGTGACACTGCGACATTGCACGCTGGTTCCGGGCCTGGAGTTGGCGATCAATGGAGAGCCACTGCACCCAAACGCTCCCAGCTTGATCGTGGAACACGAAAGTGTGACGCTCGTTATCGATCACTGCATTATCGGCGCGGTTCGGACGACGCCGGTAACCAAAGTAGCAGTGAATGACAGCATCATCGACGCAACAGACCCGGCTCTTATCGCGTTCGCTTCGGTGGCCGACGCTGAGAATGAGCCGGGTGGCGAACTTACTATCGAGAACAGCACCGTCATCGGTCGAGTGTTTGCCACGTCGCTGCCTCTTGTTTCCAACACCATCTTCCACGCCAGCGCGCCGGGTGTGGCGCCTGTGCGAAGCGTACGCAAGCAGATCGGTTGTGTGCGATTTTCTTATCTGCCTCGCGGGTCCCAGGTACCGCGTCGTTACCGGTGTCAGCCAGATCTGGCCATACAGAAAGCGATCGATGTCGCAGAGAATAAGCAAGCGGGAGCTCTTACTGATGCCCAGAGGGAGAGTATTACGAATGGCGTTTATGCGCGGATCCAGCCGGCATTTACTAGCCTTCGCTATGGGAGCCCGGCGTATTGCCAGTTGCGTCAATTGACGCCAATCGAGATCCGCACGGGCGCGGACGACGAATCGGAGATGGGCGTGTTCCACCAAGTCCACCAACCGCAGCGCGAGACTAACCTGCACGTACGCTTCGACGAATACTTGCGCTTCGGCCTGGAAGCGGGAATTTTCTACGAAACCTAAGGAGAGTCAGCGGAGGTTGTTATGCACGGGGACTATAGCCGATATCGCTTCGATCCTTTTCTTGATTTTGCGGCAGTCCTCGATCAGCAGGGACGGGTGGCGCTCGACGCTGAACGCAATGAGTTCAGCGAGATCCTGCAACGCCGCTTGCGGGCCGAAACAGTGGACATCATCGGGCGCTGTGTCGTCCCCCGCGAAACGCCCGATGGTTTCAGGATCCAGATCAGCGGCGCTGGAAATGCTAAGGAATTGCGCATCGGGCCAGGTCGCATGTATGTTGATGGCTTACTCGAGGAAAACCATGGCAGTGCTCCGTTTTCCTTCGATATGGCCACAACCCGGCCCGACGGCAGCCCTGTGGGGGTTCTGGGTGAGCTGGTTGGTCAGGAACCTGTCCGCTACGAGGACCAGCCCTACCGAGGTGCCCCGTTGGCTTATCCGGAAGAAGACGGCCCTCATCTCGTTTACCTGGATGTGTGGCAGCGAGAGGTTACCGCGTCGCAAGCACCGTCTCTCTTGGAGGAGGCGTTGGGCGGCGTCGATACTACGACCCGACTACAGATCGTTTGGCAGGTTCGCTTCTTGGAGAATGTGCCGCGGACGGTCACTTGCGCTAC
>JBQTKC010000271.1:0-2127 GCA_052386575.1 Beijerinckiaceae bacterium | reverse complement strand
GTGAACACTCCACCGCCTAAAGGCGGTGGCTTCGAGTTACGGCTTAAAGCCGGATCGATCGGCCCTTGGGGCCGATAAACCTACACGACCTTGAAGTTGTCATCCGGCTCCTCGGGTTTCTGGTCCTCGATGTATTGTTTCCAAATCTCATCTGTAACATTGCCGCTCGATGCCACCCAATAGCCGCGTGCCCAAAGGTGCTGGCCCCAGTAGCGTTTTCGAAGGACTTGATATTCCGAGAGGAGCTTGTGCGAACTCTTGCCCTTCAGAAACTGCACCGCGCGCGATACCGAAAGCTGCGGCGGGATCGAGATCAGCATATGCACGTGATCCCGGTTGATCGCGCCAGCATAGATCGTCATCTCGTGGGAACGGGCGATTTCCCTCAGCAACTCCCGTGCGCCAACGTCCCCGACCAAGATCGGATAACGGTATTTCGTGACCCAGACCAAATGATACTTGCAGTCCCAAATCGTGTGACTGCCGCGCTTGTAGTCCTGCATCCTGGCAGGATCGCATCCCAGTCGCCTAAAGGCGAGGGATTTACGGATCCCCTATGAGGGACTTTAAATACTTATTGCTCGCCGTCAGCATCTTCGAGACAGACGGGTTGAAGAAAATTTCTTTTAAGACCTGGAAGCCGCGCGGCGCAGCTTTGCGGCGAGAAGGGTCATGGCGGCGGGCGTCATGCCTTCGATTCGCCCGGCCTGCCCCATGGTGCGCGGCCGGATGAGGTCGAGCCGCGCCCGGATCTCGTTGGAAAGGCCAGGCAGTTGCGCATAATCCACATCATCTGGGATGGCGAGCGCCTCGTCGCGGCGGAAGGTTTCGATGTCCTTCGCCTGGCGGTCGAGATAGACCGCATATTTGGCATCGACTTCGATTTGCGCGGCGGCTTTTGGCGTGATCCCGGAAAGCTCCGGCCAAATCGCCCGCAGACCCTCAATCGAAACGCCAGGCAAGGCCAGGAGGCCGAAAGCGGTCCGGCGGGTTCCATCGCAATTGACTTTTAGGCCATGCCGGGCCGCCTCGCTCGGGGTGAGGGTGAGGCTTTCCAAGAGGGCCCGCGTGCAGGAAAGGGCCGCCTCCTTCACGGCAAATTGCCGCGCCCGCTCCTCCCCGACGCAGCCAAGCGCGATGCCTCGCGGGGTCAGCCGTTGATCGGCGTTGTCGGCGCGCAGGGACAAGCGATATTCGGCGCGCGAGGTGAACATGCGATAGGGCTCGCTCACCCCCTTCATCACCAGATCGTCGATCATGACGCCGGCATAGGAGTCCGTGCGGCTGAAAGTGATTGGGTCCTTGGCTCCGGCGCGCAGAGCCGCGTTGATACCTGCGACAACGCCTTGCGCGGCGGCCTCCTCGTAGCCGGTGGGGCCGTTGATCTGCCCGGCGAGGAAGAGCCCATGGATTTTTTTTGTTTCAAGCCCCTGCGTCAAGCCGCGCGGGTCGATGAAATCATATTCGATCGCGTAGCCCGGCCGCAGCATTTTGGCCCTGGAAAGGCCGGGGATGGTGCGGAGGAATTGCGCCTGAATTTCTTCCGGCAGCGAGGTCGAAATGCCGTTTGGATAGATGGTGGTGTCGTCCAGTCCCTCCGGTTCGAGGAAAATCTGGTGCGCGCCGCGCTCCTTGAACCGGACGACCTTGTCTTCGATCGAAGGGCAATAGCGCGGCCCTAGGCCGGAAATCGCGCCGGAATAGACTGGCGACCGGCCAAGATTTGCCTCGATGATCGCGTGACCTTCGGGGGTCGTGCGGGTGATGAAGCAATCGACCTGGGGGGTGACAATTTTTTCCGTCAAAAAGGAAAATGGCTCGGGCTCGGCGTCGCCGCTCTGGCGCTCGAGCTCTGCCCAATCGATCGTGCCGCCGTCTAGCCTTGGCGGCGTTCCGGTTTTAAGACGCCCAAGGCCAAGGCCAAGGTTTTGCAGCGTCTCGCCGAGGCGGATCGCCGGGCTTTCCCCCATCCGCCCCGCCGGAAAGGTTCTTGTGCCGATATGGATGACGCCGCGCAAGAAAGTTCCCGTGGTCAGAACGAGCGCGCCGCAGCCGATCGTTTCGCCACTGGCGGTCAGGATTCCTTCGACCTGGCCGTTTGCCAAGAAGATGTCGGCGGCCTCGGCC
>JBQTKC010000270.1:0-4896 GCA_052386575.1 Beijerinckiaceae bacterium | reverse complement strand
TAGAAAGTAAGCTGCTGCTCTGCTGCTTTGCGCCCCCATTCCCCCTCTGGCATGGCCCCGCTTTTTTGAAACTCATATGGCGCGCCATTGCGAGCAAGACATGCGTCTTTCGGCCGCCGACGGCAACGGTTCCAAAAAAGAATCCGCGCCGCAATCGAAGGGGGTAAAGCCGGCTGTCCCTGAAAACCTTGGGTTACGTTGCTTTCGGGACGCTGCGCGGTGTGCTTACCGAACTTGGGCTTGAGCCCGGCAATCGCGCCGGCTCCTTGGGTTTGCGGCGGCCGCCACGGATCAACGGTTACAGTATGGCTTGGCTCGCCAAGCCGCGGCTCGATGGTCCGGCCAGGCCGGGATTGTAGCACCAGCGAAGGGCGCGGGCCGGCCGGCAAATTGCCGTGGGATTGGGCTTCTCGCCGGGAATGGGGAATGCGTTTACTCGCGTTTACTCAAATAGGGGTGAGCCTCAGTCATAGATATGGAGACGGCCATCGCCCAGAACCAGCCGGCGGGCGCCGTCAAATTGGTCCATCAAGCCGAGGTCATGCGTCGCGATCACCACCGACGTCCCCGTCTTGTGGAGTTCGGTGAACAGCCGCAAAAGCCTGCGTGCGAGGCTTGGATCGACATTGCCGGTCGGCTCGTCGGCCAACAGCAGCTCTGGCCGCACGATGAGCGCGCGGGCAATGGCTGCGCGTTGCTTTTCGCCTCCGGACAGCACCGGCGGCAGAATATGCATTCGCTCGCCAAGACCGACCCAACGCAGGAGTTCCGTCACCTCGGCGCGGTAGCTCGCCTCCTCCTTGCCGCGCACGCGGAGCGGAAGAGCGACGTTTTCATAGGTCGTCAAATGGTCGAGCAGCCGGAAATCCTGAAACACCACGCCGATCCGCCGTCTGAGACCGGTGATCGCGGCTTTGTCGAGGGTCAAGGCGTCGCTCCCGAAAAGGCCAATCGCGCCCCGCGTCGGCCGCAAGGACAAAAGAATGAGCCGCAAAAGCGTCGTCTTGCCGGCGCCGGAGGGACCGGTCAGGAATTGAAACGACCGCGGCTCGATGGAAAAGCTAATATCCTTCAGGATTTCCGCGCCCATCCCGTAGCGCAGGCCGACATTTTCAAAACGGACCAAGCAAGACCTCGTTTCCGGTGACCCGGAGTGTTTCGCTTACACTTTGAAGACAAATCAAGCGGAATTTAGTGCAGGCTGTTCGTGCAGGACAGTGGCGCGCGGTTTCCTAGTCCGGCCCAGGCGTTCCGGCCAAACTCATGCGGCGGTGAGGGGCAAGCGCGATGACCGGCAGCGTATGTGTGGCCGCCAAAAGCGGCACGCGCGGACCGAGCAAGGACAAGGCGCGGGAATTGGCCGGCCAGATCCGGCGCTCGAGGAGCCGCGGGATGGCAGCGGATTAGCCCAGGGGCAGCTCTCCAACCGAATGCCGCGGTTGTCGCCGCAACACAGGTTACGGTTCCATCTACTCGCTACGAAGCAGCGGCGGCGCGGGTTCGGCAGTCAGCGCGGGGGAAGACGCGGTCCGCAAAAAACCCTGCATTTTCTTGTGTTTGGCCACATGATAATAGCCGCCGCTGAAGAGCGCCGCGGCGCGGTCCTCATCGCCCCCGGCGAGCCGGTAGGCGTTGGCGAGATAAGGGACGGCGTAAGTCAAATTGACCTGCGGGTCGAGAAGTCCCCGCGCGTCTCCTCTATACCCCATCCCGCGCGCTGTTGCGTATTTGATCTGCATCAGGCCGAAACAATGGCGGTGCATGAGGCGCGGGTTATAGCGGCTTTCGCGCATCACGATGCGATGGACGAAGGCCTCCGGAACGCCATGAATCTTTGCCGCGCCGGCGATCATCTCATCGTAAGCCGTTGGCCTCTCGAAGGGTCCGGCGGCGGCGGCCGAAACCATGAACAGCGCGGCGGCGGCGCCCAACAAAATGCGCAACATCGGCAAAGCCTCCTACCGCCTCTTGTGAACGCGGATTGAGACCGCAGAAAGGCAAAACAAGGCATCAGCTCTGGCGCGCGATAAGCATGTTCTTGATTTCGGCGATCGCTTTCGCCGGGTTCAGGCCCTTGGGGCAGGCCTTGGCGCAATTCAGGATAGTGTGGCAGCGGTAGAGGCGGAAAGGATCTTCGACATTGTCGAGCCGCTCGCCTGTTGCTTGGTCGCGCGAATCGATGAGCCAGCGGTAGGCTTGCAGCAACACTGCGGGGCCGAGATAGCGATCCCCGTTCCACCAATAGCTCGGGCAGGATGTCGAGCAGCAGGCGCAAAGGATACATTCGTAAAGCCCGTCGAGTTTTTCGCGGTCCTGTGGCGACTGCAACCATTCCTTTTCTGGCGTCGTGGCGGTTGTGTGCAGCCATGGCTCGATCGAGGCGTGCTGCGCGTAAAACACGGAGAGGTCCGGCACGAGGTCTTTTACGACCGGCAAATGCGGCAAGGGATAAATTTTTGCCGCGCCCTTGATGTCGTCCATGTGTTTTGTGCAGGCGAGCGTGTTCGTCCCGTCGATATTCATCGCGCAGGACCCGCAAATGCCTTCCCGGCATGAGCGCCGGAAGGCGAGCGCCGGGTCGATCTTGGATTTTATCCAAATCAGCGCATCGAGAACCATCGGGCCGCAATCGCCGCGATCGACGAAATAGGTGTCGATGCGCGGGTTTTCGCCGTCATCGGGATTCCAGCGGTAAATCCGGAATTCCGCTTGACTCGTGGAGTCGCCGTGCTTCGGCCATGTTTTGCCGGGCGTGACGCGCGAATTGGCGGGAAGGGTGAATTGGACCATAGCGAACCTCAGTGTCTAGTGTATTTGTTTGATTTCTGGATCAAGCCTGATCCTATCGCTCTGCGAGAAGCGTCGATGCTTGCGCGAGCGGCATGATAAGTTCACCGAATTAGCTGCCGTGTAACTTGCGAACAAAATGTTCGTCGGCCGAAACGAATTTCGAGCCGCATGCGTCTGCGCAAGTTAGATAAAGGCAATCATAAACCGGATGATCGAGCTTCTGCGCCCACTGAAAGGCACTCTCGATTAAGTCAGCGGATTTCATCACGCGACCGGCGAATCGGGCTATGCAAGAAATTGCTTGCGCCGCCTGTTGAGCCCCCACCTCGCCTCTGCGCTTCTTTTTCCAAAGCACATTGGCAAATTCTGCAAAAAACAAATCCGGGACAACTACATCTGCATTGCACCGCAATACGGCCAATGCATCAGATCGCCCTTCTTCTTCCACGAACCATTTCACGGCAACTGAGGCATCCACCACGAGAATCACCTGTTTCTGTCCTCGCGGAGCAGTATAACCGAATCCGTTTGTGGCACGCCACTCGGTGTGAGAGCCGCTATAGCATTGGCGATTTCAATAAGGGTCTTGCTTCGCGGTTTGGCCTCGACCGCCTGACGAAGAAGATCTCTAATCTCGTTTTCGAACGAATGATTGTGCTCCTTTGCAAGGTTTCTAATTTTTTCAACGAGCGCGTCGTCAACATCCGAAATCGTAATCCTGGTCATTGCAGCGCCTCTCCGAGAATGGTCAATACACGCGCGGCTTTGGCTCGATATAAGCCATCTCGTTGGACATCGTAAAATTGTGCACGGGGCGGTAATCAATCGCAACCGTGCGGGAATCGGCGTCGATCGAGGCGAGCGTGTGCTTCATCCAGTTCGCGTCGTCCCGCGCCGGAAAATCTTCCCGCGCGTGCGCCCCGCGGGATTCGGTACGCCGTAGCGCGCCTTCCATTGTGACCACCGCCTGGACGATGAGATTGTCGAATTCCAGCGTCTCGATGAGATCGGAATTCCAAATCATCGAGCGGTCGGTGACCGAAATCTGGTCGCGGGCCTCCCAGACCTCATGGATGTGCTTCGAGCCTTCCTCCAATACCGGCCCGGTCCGGTAGACCGAGCAATGGCTTTGCATCACTTTCTGCATCTTGAGGCGCAGTTCGGCGGTGGAAATGTCGCCCTTGGCAAAACGGAAGCGGTCGAGACGGGAAAGTGCCTGGTCAGCGGAATCTGCAGGAAGCTCGGCCTGTTTGGCGCCCGCCATCACAAGTTCCGCGGAGCGGAGAGCGGCGGCGCGGCCGAAGACGACAAGATCGATGAGCGAATTCGAGCCTAGTCTATTGGCGCCATGGACGGAGACGCAGCCTGCCTCGCCGATTGCCATCAGGCCGGGCACGACCCTATCGGGGTCGCCGTCCTTCTTGGTGAGGACTTCGCCATGAAAATTCGCCGGAATGCCGCCCATGTTGTAATGCGCGGTGGGCAGCACAGGGATCGGGTCCTTGGTCACGTCCACGCCGGCGAAAATCCGCGCGCTTTCGGAGATGCCGGGCAGGCGCCCGTGCAGGATTTTCGGGTCGAGGTGTTCGAGATGCAGATAGATATGATCCTTGTTCCTGCCGCAGCCGCGCCCCTCGCGGATTTCGATGGTCATCGCGCGCGATACCATGTCGCGCGGCGCAAGGTCCTTCACTGAAGGCGCGTAGCGCTCCATGAAACGTTCGCCTTCGGAATTGGTCAAATAACCGCCCTCGCCGCGCGAGCCTTCGGTGATGAGGCAGCCGGCGCCATAAATGCCGGTTGGATGGAACTGCACGAATTCCATATCCTGCAAGGCAAGTCCCGCGCGCAGCACCATGGCATTGCCGTCGCCAGTGCAAATATGCGCGGAGGTGGCGGAAAAATATGCCCGGCCATAACCGCCAGTCGCCAGAATCACAAGTTGCGAACGGAACCGGTGAATGGTGCCGTCGTCGAGTTTCAGACAGACCACGCCGCGGCAGCGGCTATCCTCCATGATCAAATCGATCGCGAAGTATTCGACGAAGAATTCGGTCTTGTAACGCAACGCCTGACCGTAGAGCGTGTGCAGCATCGCGTGGCCGG
>JBQTKC010000269.1:0-1638 GCA_052386575.1 Beijerinckiaceae bacterium | reverse complement strand
ACGCGCTGATCATCTACGACGATCTCTCGAAGCAAGCCGTCGCCTACCGCCAGATGTCGCTTTTGTTGCGCCGCCCGCCGGGACGCGAGGCCTATCCGGGCGATGTGTTCTATCTGCATTCGCGGCTGCTCGAGCGCGCGGCGAAACTCAACGAGGAAAATGGCGGCGGCTCGCTCACCGCACTTCCGGTAATCGAAACGCAAGCCAACGACGTGTCCGCCTATATTCCGACGAATGTGATTTCGATCACCGACGGCCAGATCTTTCTCGAGACGGATCTCTTCTATCAAGGCATCAGGCCCGCCGTGAATGTCGGCCTTTCGGTTTCGCGCGTCGGCTCCTCGGCGCAAACCAAAGCGATGAAAAGGGTCGCGGGCAGGATCAAGGGCGAACTTGCGCAGTACCGCGAAATGGCGGCTTTCGCGCAGTTCGGTTCCGACCTCGACGCGACGACTCAGCGGCTGCTCGCGCGCGGCGCGCGCTTGACCGAGCTTTTGAAACAAGCGCAGTTCTCGCCTTTGAAGATGGAGGAACAGGTTTGCGTGATCTATGCCGGGGTCAACGGTTATCTCGATGCGTTTCCTGTTGACCGGGTGCGGGCCTTCGAGGACGGGCTCCTCGCGCTCTTGCGCGCGAGCCACGGCGGACTCCTCGATGCGATTCGCACCTCAAGGGATCTTTCCGACGCGTCCGGCGCAAAACTCAAATCGATTGTCGATGCCTACGCGAAGAATTTCGCTTGAGCTGGCGGCGCAGGGACAGAGGTGACGCGGATAGACGATGCCCTCGTTAAAGGATCTGCGCAACCGGATCGCCTCCGTCAAGGCGACGCAAAAGATCACCAAGGCCATGCAGTTGGTCGCGGCGGCGAAACTGCGGCGCGCACAGATGGCGGCGGAGTCGGCGCGTCCTTACGCCGACCGGATGGAGAAGGTTCTCGCCAATCTCGCCGCCTCGGCTGGAACGAGCGGCCAAGTTCCGGCGCTGCTCGGCGGCGGTGCCGGCAACGTCCATTTGCTGGTCGTTTGCACCGCCGAGCGCGGTCTTTGCGGCGCATTCAATTCCTCCATCGCGCGCCTCGCGCGCGAGGCGGCGCTGTCCCTCATGGGGCAAGGCAAGACCGTCAAGCTCCTTTGCGTCGGCAAGAAAGGTCACGATATTCTGCGCCGGCAATTTGGACGCCAGATCATCGAGGTCATCGACCTTCGCGCGGTGCGCGCGCTTGGCTTTGCCGACGCCGATGCGATCGGCCGCAAGATTGTTGCGTTGCATCAAGCTGGCGGGTTCGACGTATGCACTTTGTTTTACTCGCGTTTCAAGTCGGTGATCACGCAAATCCCTACCGCGCGGCAGCTAATTCCGCTCACTCTGCCCGAGGGCGGAGAAACGCCGCAGTTGGGGGTGGCTTATGAGTATGAGCCAGACGAAGAGGAAATTCTCGCCGCGCTACTGCCGCGCAACATTTCGATTCAAGTTTTGCGGGCGCTGCTTGAAAACGCCGCATCGGAACGAGGGGCGCGGATGAGCGCCATGGATAGCGCCTCGCGCAATGCCGGCGAAATGATCAGAAAGCAAACGATGAAATATAACCGCTCGCGCCAGGCCATGATCACCAAGGAATTGATCGAGATCATCTCC
>JBQTKC010000268.1:0-2302 GCA_052386575.1 Beijerinckiaceae bacterium | reverse complement strand
GAAGCAATAAAATCAGCCCGTCACGCGGGGGAAGGCTAGGCTTTCCCGGGCGAAACAGGGGAGATTTCGCGAGGCTCTGACTGACCACGGACGCCGCCGCCAAGCTGGTTTTTGGCTCGCTTGACCTTTGCCGCGCGGTTTTGGGTCCGCCTCCCCGCCTGCCATTGGCCGCCGCCGCGAACGGGCGATCGCCGCCGCGCCGAAAAAACTGAAAGAGCCGTTCCTTAAAGGCCGCCAGGTAATGGCGGCGCAGCGCGTCGTCCCTAATTTCGCGGGCGATTTCGCTAAGGCGCCGCTCGAGCCCGGCGCGGCGTTCCGGCGTGGTAAAAACCTTGCTCTCGGTTTCCCGGACCCAGATGAGATCGGCGAGCGGCAGCGCGCGCGCGAGCACTTGCGACACCGCTTCGCGCCCCCCGGCGCGGACGAGATCGTCGGGATCCTGTCCTTCGGGCAAAAGCGCGAAGGAAAGCGAGCGGCCAGGCCCGATCAAGGGCAGCGCCATGTCGATTGCCCGGTAGGCCGCCTTGCGTCCGGCCCTATCCCCGTCGAAGCAAAGGATCGGCTCTGCCGCCATTTTCCACAAAAGCTCGCATTGGTCTGGCGTCAAGGCGGTCCCGAGCGGCGCCACCGCGGCGTCGAAACCCGCCGAAGTCATCGCGATAACATCGACATAGCCCTCGACGGCGACAACGAGCGCGCCGTCATGCGCGGCCTTTCGCGCCTGATGGTGATTGTAAAGAATGGCGCCTTTATGGAAGAGCGCGGTCTCCGGCGAATTCAGATATTTCGGCTCGGTGCCGAGGCCGAGCGCGCGGCCGCCAAATGCAATGACGCGGCCCCTGGGATCGTTGATCGGAAACATAATCCGGTCACGAAAACGATCGTAGGGAACCGCGATGTCCTCGCCATGGATCAAAAGCCCGGCCTCGATCATCATTGGCGCCGGCACCCCCGTGCTGGCCAGATGATCGCGCAAGGCATATTTTTCGCTCACAGCGTAGCCCAGGCCAAACCTGCCTTGCAGCCCGGCATCGATCTCCCGGCCGGCGAGATAGGCCCGCGCGGCCCCTCCTTCCCGGCCGGCAAGCCGCGCGGAAAAATAGGACGCCGCGCGCGCCAGCACTTCATGCAAATTTTTCCGCGTCTTTTCCTGTGCCACCGCCTCGGGCGAGACTTGCGGCAGGGCAAGCCCGGCGTCATGGGCGAGGCGCTCGACGGCGTCGGGAAACGAAAGCCCTTCGGTCTCCATCACAAAATCGAAAATATTGCCGTTTTTGCCGGCCGAAAAGTCAAACCACGCCATTTTCTGGTCGTTCACAAAGAACGACGGCGTTTTTTCCGCGTTGAAAGGCGAAAGCCCTTTCCATTCACGCCCCGCGCGCACCAATTTGACGCGGGAGCGCACGACTTCGGAAACCGGAAGCCTGGCTTTGATTTCGTCGAGAAAGGACGGTGGAAATCGCATTGGGGTGCCCAAGGGTTAGATGCCCGCATTTGGCGCACCTCGTAAAGGCCTATCGCGCTTGTCCCCTCTAATTCACAGGTCCGATGGGTAGTGTAGTGCCTCTTGGACCTTGCCGAGTTTCGCACGTCCGGCGGGCGATGGTGAGAAGGCGACCCGACTTCCGTTTGGGCTGGGCTGCTCGGGCTAAGGTTCCGTGTTGGACCTTATGCGACTGGCGTGTGCTCAACCCAGGTCATCGCGAGCTGCCTCATGGTCAAGCCCTGCGTGACGGGAAAAGTCCGCTTTGTGAACCGGATATTCCGTTTCGTCGCTTGATACGGCGAGACGGAAGGTGCAAATTGCGCCTCCGTTTCGCCATCGCAACAGAGCCGCAGGGCTATGCCCGTGCCGAAACCCATTTCAGACAATTGCAAGCAAGTGCTTGACGGCATCAGAAAAAATTTGAGACGGCGGCGGACTTTATTACACGGCTTAAAGGTTGTCGAACAATTTCTTCGCGCGTGGTCGCGGGACGGGCGCTTTCTTCGGAAAGTAGTGATTAACATACATACTTCCATAGATGTCGATGTGAGCAAGGTTTTTAACGATAACATAGACGATTCTTGTAAGGAAATTCTTGTAGGCATCAGGGACAAAATTCGTGAATTAACTCCACATCTGCTTGTCGCTCCGAATCCGATAGATATCTTGATTGTGAAAATTGTCGAGGTTCAGAGCCTGACTCAAAAGACAACTATCGCGCGAGCCGCCTGATGGCAATCTGGATGCAGGCGAGCGCCACGAAGGCCTGGACTGTCTCGGCGAGGTTTTCCCAGTCCTTGGCGAGACGGCGGTTGC
>JBQTKC010000267.1:0-2835 GCA_052386575.1 Beijerinckiaceae bacterium | reverse complement strand
AACTGTCGCCATGTGTCACCTCCGACTCATGGCGTTCCAGCCTATCTGCTTCGCAAGGCCCCGTGAATCCCCTTCACTATCGAGTCAATCAGCCGGAAACCGTATAAGACCCCATGGCGCGAAGATGCAGGCGATGAGCGACATATAAAGAAGGAGCTGCAACGACGAAGCGAGCTCGATCAGCGCGAGGTGACGGCCAGAATATTCGAGAATCATTGCCTAGTGCACCATCGTGAGCTCAAGATGAGTCGCGGGGTTATCGATGGGAATGCGGGCGTTTTCCGCGATGGCAACCATGACGAGGGCAATGAGAGAAAGCCCAGCCGAGACCCGCAATCCGACCGCGAGCGACAGCATGAATCCAGCAAGACTCGACAGTTGCGTCGAACCTGCGAGGAGCGCGAGTGTAAACACGATCATGATCATCGCCGGTTCGGCGAGCGACGCGATCATCATTTCCCGGCTCGACCCGATGCCGCCGAAGCTCGTGCCGGCGTCCATCCCGGCAAGCGCGAGAAAAAAGCGCGCGCCACCGAGCAAGGCGATGATCGCGATGAGGTCGGCGGACCAGCTAAACATAATGCCGGTGGCGAAGGTCGGAACGAGCGCCGCCGCAACCCAGGTCGTGGCGAAGACCAGATAAGGGATCGCACGGAACAGCCAGGAGGCGTTATCGGCGAGGACCACTTCCTTGCGGAGGAGGCGCAGAAGGTCGCGGTAGGGTTGGATGAGCGATGGTCCCCGGCGCCGCAAAGGACGGGCCTTGACCTTCCGTACGAAGCCGGTGAGGAGAGGCGCCAGCAGAACCACAATGAGCATCTGCACGCCATGAATGCCAGCGTCGAGGATTACCGCCATAGCGCGAGAACCAGCAATAGAAACACGAGGGCGAGGAAAACAAAGCTGAGATACCGGCGAATGGTGAGAAACTGCAGCTGATTTAGCCGCGTTGCGGCAAGCAAAACAGCTCCAGTGATGGGAGTGTAGATAAGTTCCCAAGCAAGATCATGCAGCTCTGCTTTTAACCGGGCCGGACGGAGGTCGCCCGGTGGGACCATCTCGACATGCTCGCGAGCGCGGAACACGTAGCTGCCGAAAACCCGCCGGATCGGCTGGGCGAAACTCCCCGCCGTGTATTGTGTGTTGGGGCCTAGATCCGGAAAGCCGCACCCCCAGGCCGGGGCACGGCGAACGGCGCGAGATGCCCGGCGGTGAATGACATAGGCCGCGAAAGACGCCGAGGCTGCGATAAACAGGAAAACAATAAGGCCATTATACGAGCTCCGGCTTTCCGAGATCGGCACAATCGACAGCCATGGTTGGCCGATCTGCACCGGCATACGATCGCCGGCAACGCTTATGACGACTGGCGCCAAAGCGTCGATGAAGAGTCCAGGTAAAATTCCGACTATTAAACACAATGCCGCGAAGACGGACATGGTGGCAAGCGACCAGCGGTCGGTTTCCTGCGCCGCCTCGGCGGCGCCGGTGCGGGGCCGTCCGAGAAATGTGATGCCGAATGCCTTGACAAAGCAGGCGGCGGCGAGCGCGGCCGAAAGCGCGAGCAGCGCCCCAACCGTGGGCACAAGAAGCTTAAGACACCATGATGGCAGATTGGGACTCAACAGAATGGCCTGAAAGGTGAGCCATTCCGAAACAAATCCATTGAAAGGCGGAAGCGCCGAAATGGCCACGCATCCCACGAGAAAACACAAAGCTGTCAAAGGCATACGGTGGATCAGTCCGCCCAAATGTTCCATATCGCGCTCGGCGGTCGCCGTAAGGACGGCCCCGGCGCCAAAAAACAAAAGACTCTTGAAAAGCGAATGGTTGAATACATGCAGTAGGCTCGCTGTTAGCGACAGAGCTGCTGCCGAACCCATGCCATAAGCGCGGAACGCGAGGGCGAGGCCAAGCCCGATGAAGATGATTCCGATATTTTCCACGGTATGGTAGGCAAGGAGGCGTTTGAGGTCATGCTGCATCAGCGCGTAGAGAACGCCCATCGCCGCGGTTCCACCGCCAGCTGCCAAAACGGGAACTCCCCACCAGCAGGCCGGCGGACCGAGCAGATCAAAGACGATGCGCACGAATCCGTAAATTGCGACCTTGGTCATGACACCGCTCATCAGCGCCGACACATGGCTTGGTGCGGCAGGATGAGCGAGCGGGAGCCAGACATGGAGCGGCACGAGCCCCGCCTTCGAGCCAGTGCCGAGGAGAACGAGACCGAGCAAAACGCCTGCCCACAGCGGTGAGCGGCTTTGGAGTCGAATCCCATCAAAGGCATAATTGCCATCGGGGCCGGCCAAAAGGCCAAAAGCGAGGAGAAGTGCGAGCGTACCAAGGCTCGCCATGACGATATACACATAACCAGCGCGGACATTTTCTTCTTCGCGATGGTGCGCCATCACAAGCGCCCAAGAGGCGAGCGACATGAACTCCCACGACACGAGGAAGGTAAAGGCGTCATTTGCCAGTACCACCAAATTCATCCCAGCGAGGAACACTGGGAAAAAAGGAAGCACGCGCTGCGGCTCGGCCTCGTGGCGCCCGTAACCAATGCCGTAGAGACTAGCAGCCGCGCCCCCCAAATTGACAACAAACAGGAAAAACGCAGCAAGCGCATCCAATCGGAAATGGGCGCCGAGCCAAGGTAACCCGAGAGGCAGATTGAGATTTAGAGGGACCAAAATGCCGCCAACAAGGAGAACCAGCACAGCAGCGGAAAGCACGGTCGCGATCGCCAAGGTGGAACTGTAAATGACGGGTGTCGCCGTGCTCGTCCGGACAAGGGCGACGGCCAGCGCGGCTGTTCCAAGGTATGCAGCGATC